>CALVZW010000116.1 GCA_944372675.1 uncultured Clostridia bacterium | reverse complement strand
ATGTGCTTAAATGATTGACTTATTTGCAAAAATCTATTATACTTTTATAAGTATTTCTCGAAGGGAGAGAATTTTGAATGACAAAGAAAAGAGCGACTAAAAGCATAGTATTTATTGTACTTTTGCTGATTGTAGGAATATTATTGGCTTTTTGCCGTGTTGAGATTCCTTTTACAAATCAAACTTACAATGGTTTTATTAATTCAATAAAAATGGGGCTTGATGTAAGCGGTGGTGTAACGGCTGTTTACGATGCTAAACTTGCTGATGAAGATTCTGGTGTTGACTTAGATACTGCTATTAAATCAACCATAAATCGACTTGAAAGTATTTTGGCTGACCGTGGTTATACTGAGGCTACAGTTACAACTCAACAAGGCAACCGCATTCGTGTTGAAGTTCCTGATGTTGAAGACCCACAAGAAGTATTTGACCTTATTGGTAATCCAGCAAAATTAAGTTTTAAGACAGAAGAAGACCCTAATGCTGAATCAAGAATAACTGGTTCGGATATTACAAGCGTTAAATATGACTTTCAAAACAATGAACACGGTGTTGCAATAAATTTTAACAGTGAAGGTAGTTTGAAATTTAGCGAATTAACTGAAGAATTGGTTTCATCGGGTGGTAGCGTTTATGTTTACATTGGTGATGAACTTTACACTACTTTATCGGTAAAAGAACACATAACAGGTGGTTCTACTTTCATTAGTGGTGGAATGGATACTCGTGCTGAGGCTGAGGAATTTGCCTTAAGAATAATGAGTGGTACTTTTAGTGCTGAACTATCATTGTATGAAAGTTCAATTGTTAGTGCAACATTAGGTATGAATGCAATTTCATCGGGTCTTATTGCTGCTATAGTGGGGTTAATTCTTATATTCATATTTATGGCTGTTATGTACAGAACATTTGGACTTATGGCTGACATTGCATTGATGTTTTATGTTATATTAGTATTATTCTTCTTACAAGCAATACCGCTTGTTCAGTTGACATTACCTGGAATTGCAGGTATTATATTAAGTCTTGGTATGGCAGTGGACGCAAATGTCATTATATTTGAAAGAATTAAAGATGAATATCGGCACGGTAAGAGAATACCAGCAAGTGTAAAGGGTGGGTTTAAGCGATCAACTACTGCAATTTTAGACTCTAACATTACAACCTTAATGGTGTGTATAGTTCTTTACATTTTAGGTACTGGTGCTATTAAAGGTTTTGCTATAACATTATTCATTGGTATAGTTGTTTCAATGTTTACTGCAATATTTGTAACAAGATGGTTAATTAATATTTGTTTAGCATTTAATAGTTCAAAAGAAGAACACTATAATTTATATAGAGAGGAGGGTGTAAATGAAGTCGCTTAGAATTTTTGATAAATTACAAGAAACAAAATTTGATTTTGTAAAACACGCTTGGAAATTTGCAATCGCTTCATTAGTAATCTTCCTTGCAGGTATAATTGTTTGGATTGCTTGTGGTTTAAATCTTGGACTTGATTTTACAGGCGGTTCAATTGTTAAAGTTCAAATTGGTTCACAATTAGATGAAAATGGAGCATATAATACTTATGCTGACAAAATTGAAGATGTTTTCGCTGAATATGGCATAACAATTTCACAAATGCAAAAAGAAGATAGCGGAGATAGTGCTGCAATTTCTGTTAGATTCCAAGACTTAGAAGGTTACACTGCTGACCAAATGTCAGAACTTGTTACAGGTGATATAACAACTGCTTTAACGCAAAGTTTAAACGCTGACGGAAGTAACACAAACTTTCAAGTATTTGAAAGCCAAAGAATTGGTGCAACTGCTAGTTCAGATTTGTTAAGTTCTGCAATTTTGGCAATATTAATTTCTTCAATATTAATATTAATTTACATTGCAATTAGATTTGAATTATTAAGCGGTATTGCAACTCTTGCTACTATTGTACACGACGTGTTGTTGGTGTTTGCATTGCTTTCAATATTTAGAATTGAAATTAACAGTACTTTTGTGGCTGCGATAATAACGGTTATTGGTTACTCAATTAACAATACAATTATTATTTTTGATAGAGTTCGTGAAAATATGAACAATGAAAAAGTGGCTAATATGGGGGCAAATTATGTTGTTCAAGTTTCTGTAAAACAAACATTAGTTCGTTCGCTTTACACTACTATTACAACCTTGCTTGCAATTTTAGCACTTGCAATAATTGGTGTATCTAGTATTCAAATTTTCTTGCTTCCAATTATATTTGGTTTGATTGCTGGTGCATATTCTTCAATTTTCCTAGCACCTGCATTATGGGCAATAATGCTAACAAATTATACTGATAGAATGAAAGCAAAGGGTAAACCTATTAAATTATCAATTCTTAATAAAAAGAAAAAAGATAAAGCAGAAGATAATAAAAAAGATGTCATAGAAACTACAATGGCATAAAACAATGGCATACTTAATGTATGCTATTTTGTTTAAAATTAAATTATAACAAAGGTGAAATATGAATGTAAAAAAAGAATTAAATACTATGTTGTTTGTATTTTGTAT
>CALVZW010000115.1 GCA_944372675.1 uncultured Clostridia bacterium | reverse complement strand
AAATGTTACATAAGCATAAAGCCACCCGCCATCGTCATAAGTTTCTAACACTGCTCCGTTTTCGCTATTTTTCATATATTCTATCAAATTAATATTTTTTATTGCTACATTATCTTCTTTGATTGATAAGTTTAAATCACTATCTGCGATATATTGAACATTGTAAAAGGTTACATTTATTTTAGGCTCTTTTATTTCTTCACCATATTCGTATGATTGATTATAAAAATATGTGTTAATTACATTATTTTCTTCAAATTGCCAAACATTAAAATCATTGCCCCAATTTACTTCACTAACTACACCTTTTATTGTAGTACTTGCCTTAAATTGAGAAAAATTATCAACATTTGAAAAATCTATGTCTGCAATAGTAATATTATAATCAAAATTTATTCCAAAATTATCCACATTTTTTAGTTGTTCATAAGTATAGAAATTAATTGGTAAAATATAAGGATTTATTACACATTGAAAATATGCATCTTTTACTACAACATCACCTTGCTTTTCTTCAGGCACAAATTCATAACTTCCTAATTCACCTGTTAATTCTGTGCCATTAATAAGCACTTTTGCGTTTGCAAAACAAGTGTTAATATCGTTAATATATTTTTGCCCAACAACATTTAATAAATCATAAATTTTAAATGTTCTTTCAGTATTTATTGGTTTAGTAAACAAATAAGAATTAATCTCGTTATCAATTTCTATTGATGATGTAATATTGTTAATATTTGCATTTATTTCATCAATCAATTTTAATTTCGTAAAATCAAATGTTATTACATTTACTTCATCGTAAACTACATTTGTTAAATTATAACATTGTTTTTGTTGCTCGCCTACTAATGAATTTGGTATGTAATATCCATCCAATTTTCCAAGATATCTACCTTCATAACTTATTGTTTCATTTTCATTATTTACATTTTCATATTCATCAATAGTTGCAAAATAAGACAAATCATATGCTCCATAATATTGCTTACATAACATTGGAAAAATTAAACTATAATCATATTCTTTAATTTCATATTCGATAGTCCCATCTGGTATGTTTTGCCATTTTTGATTTGTATAATGCGTTGAGTTTGTACTTTTTTCAATATAAATATAACTAACAGATATTGTTGGCTTTGCTAATTCTGAAGCATAGAATGTAAACATATATGGTTTGTATACATTTAAAGTTTCGGGTTGTGAATTGTCTTGTGAATATTCAGGATTATTTATTGTATATAAAATTTCATTACTATCATTAAAAACCCATTTAGCGTCAACATATCCTGCACTATCTTGCGTGAATGCTCCTAATTGAGAATAATTATCTTCATTGTCTTTAAAATATTGTGCATCACTTTGAGACATTTTTATTTTAAAATTGTTAGAGAAAACATTTTTGTTACTTTCAAAAAGTTCTTTTTGCTCACCAGTTATATCATCTTTATAAATTCCCAAACGACTATCATCACTAGCAACAAAACCGATTTTGATTTCTCTTTCTTTAATTCCTGTAAAACTTATTGTGCAATTCTTAGTAATTTTATCAAAATTAATTTGTCCTATTTGTATTTTATTGCCATAAATTTTATCATTCTTTTGAAATTCGTTTGTAAAAATAGTTGTATCTATTTGCCCATCAACTAGCACTTGCATTTGACTATAGTCATAAATATCATAACCAAAAATTGCTTCTGTTTTACCAATTTCTTTAGTATTAATTGTTGAATTAGAAGATATATAATAACTACCAGATATCTTCGAAGCATCTACATTAAATGTTATGTCATAATACTTTTGAGTTTTATTTTCACCACACGCCCCCAAAATTAAAGCACAAGGTAAAATTAATAAAAAGGCTAACAAAGTCATCATAATTTTACTATTCATAATTTTTTCTCCCATTATTTCAAATTAAATATATTATCTTTAACATAATATTGTGTTTTAATTATTTATATTTTATGTAGTTCTTACAATTTTATTATATCTCATAATTAAAAATAAAACAAGCAAAAATACAATATTATTTTATAATCTTCTTTCTTATAAAATAAACTTAAATTTTAAAACAATATTTTAAGCCTTTGTCAATTTTCTTTTAATTCATTTAAGAAATTTTACAAAATTATATAAAAAACTCCATTGATAACAATAGAGTTTTTTTAATTAAAATGTAACTGTATTTTCTGGTGTTTCTTTTCTTGAAAATTGATATGTGTAAAAATCTTTTTCTCTTTGACTAAATAATTTACTGTCTTCAAGTTTTTCTTCGCCGATTAGTGCGTTAATATCAACATCAACCATTGTTTCAAGAATTTGTTTAATTTGTTCTTCTGAATATTGTCCATTGCCTGACCAATTTTCAATTTGTTTTATCATCTCAACAGTTGAAAATTTACTTGTTTCTTCATTTAGTACATAGGCATTCTTTTGCAATGTTCTCATTTCTCTAAAGAATGAATTTCTCATTTGTTCATTATTTTCTTTTAAATCAATTTTATCTTCTACTAAATTTGATAACAATACTATTGGTTTATATGCACCTGTTTCTTCTTTTTGCCAAGTTGTTACTCTAAATTGTTCGCAGTTTTCTTTTAATAAATTATCTGTTCCATACTTTTGTACAAATCTTGTAAATGCCAATGCTTTTTGTGGATCATCAAACTTTTTATATAAAGTTAAATTTGGCTTTTCAATATCTAA
>CALVZW010000114.1 GCA_944372675.1 uncultured Clostridia bacterium | reverse complement strand
ATTGAAAAGATTAGCAACGAATTATCTTACGAATTAGATAACAAAGAATCAGTGCTTAAAGAACAAAAAATTCTTAAATCTATGCTTGAAAAAGACAATAAATAATCGTGCATAATTAAACACAAAAAAACAGGTTTCCACCCTGTTTTTTTGTTGCTTGTTCTATTTTTAGTTAGTACTAAGAGTTGTTTTTTGTCTAAGGGAACTACCCGTTCCATTGTTTTGCAGGCGGGATTTCCCATCCCCCTGCACCCCTAGTGCAAGGAAAATCTTCCTTGACCTGTGTAGACTTTGGGAAATAAAAGCCAAGTTTAGTGCATTTGCACTTGAAACATTTGTCTTTTGCTTACCGCAAAAGGTCAAGTGTAAAGGAGAATGTTAGTTCTATTGTAAGTAAGTGCTAAAAATTAGTAAGAGTTAAAATGGTTTGTCGTATGAGTTTTGAAAAGAGTAAAAATTTAGTGATAAAAGTATTTTTATTATTAATTTTTGCGAAAGCAAAAAATAAAATAATAATAAAAAGTTTTAACGCACTAACTAAATTTCTTGCACTTGCCAAACTCTTCAGGTCAAGGACCCTGTCCTTGCCTAAAGGTTGCTAAGGGAACGGGTAGTTCCCTTAGACAAAAACCAACTATTAGTACTAACTACAAATAGAACATATGCTACCCCTTTACACTTGGACTTTTGCGAAAGCAAAAGACAAAAGTTTTAAGTGCAAACGCACTAAACTTGGCATTTACTTCCCAAAGGCTCCACAGGTCAAGGACCCTGTCCTTGTCCTAGGGGGTCGTAGGGGGGATGGAAAATCCCACCCTACACACTCACCCACCCTACAAACACACCCCCTACAAAAAAAAGGAATATAAAATTCCTTAAATAGATTTAATATAAGACCTTCTGCGTTTGTGTTGTTCTTTGTCAAAATTATGCCACATATTTTGCACAGCAAGATTGTCTTCCAAATTAAGATTAGTTTCGCAAGCAACGATATTGTATTTAGATAAAGACTTTTGCAACTCATAAAAAATAATACCATTAAGCCCCTTGTTATGATAATCATTATCAATAGCAACCAAAGCAAAGTCAATAACCTTAGGATGCTTAATTTGATGAAGCAATTTAAACGCACCAAAAGGCAAAAGTTTGCCGTGAGAATCTCTAATTGATTCAGACATTGACGGTAAAGTCAAAGCAAAAGCAACAGGCTTGTCATCGCTATCCACAACAACACACATCAAATCAACATTTAGTGCTGGTCCAAAATTTTTAAGAATTAAATCACGAGTTTTTTTACTAAAAGGAACAGTGCCATATAAATTTTTGTATCCCTCATCAAGCAAGTCAAAAATACCATCACCATACTTTGCAATTAACTTTTTCTTGCTAAGCCCCTTAACTACTTTAAGATTATATCTTTCTAAAACACGATGACCTATTTTGTCATATCTCTCATCAAGTTTTTCAGGCCACTTAACGCGATATTCAACCCAATCAACATCCTTAACAAAGCCATAATTTTCAATAAGTTTAGGGTAATAATCATAATTGTATTGCGTTTCATAAGTGCATAATCTATCAAACCCGCTAATAAGTAAACCTTCCCTGTCTAAATCGTTAAAACCTAATGGCCCAACAATATCAGTCATACCCTTTTCTTTTGCCCACGCACTAACACTATCAAATAAAGCATTAGCAACTTCTTGATCATCAATGCAGTCAAAACGAGAAAAACGAACCTTTTTGCAGTTGTGAATTTTGTTGTAAGTATTTTGAATAATACCAGCAATTCTACCAACAATCTTACCATCTTTGTATGCTAAAAATAATTTAACATCACATTCTTCAAATGCTGGATTTTTTGACGGTACAAAATTATTTATTTCATCAATATTAATCATTGGAACATAGTATTCACAGTCCCAATATAATTCATTTACAAATTTAACAAATTGTTTTAATTGTTTTTTTGAAGTAACTTCAACAATATTAACCATAATAACACCTTATCATTAAAATAACGCATATATTGTAACAAATTTGGACATTTTTTGCAACTTTTTTAATTATTATTAACAAATTTTGTGCATTTTACCAATCAATAAAATTAATATTTTAATTAATATTAACAACACTAATACAATCTAAAATAACTAAAAAAAGTAAACTATTACAATTAGTAATCTTTATCTAATAAATTTAAAAAAATTTATTAACAAAATTATATTATTGTATAATTTACCTTATATATTTTTATTATTAAATCAAATAATTGTCAGTTAATGCAACAAAGATAAAAAACTTTATTAAGTAAAATAATTTACCAATTTTTTCGTGTTCTAATAAATTTTTTACTATTAAATTTAATTCTTCTAATATTTTTAAAAATTATATAATAACCGAATTATTAATGTTTGAAGTAAATATTTGGTAAGAAATTGTTGTATCTTTAAACTCACTTAACACTAAAGTTTTATTATTCTGCAAACTCCCCCCGTCAACACTATAACTTACTGTACCTAAATAACTTAATACAAACTGTATTTTATATTGTTGCTCACTATATGCTAGTTTTATTGTCGCTTGTCCTTGCACATACATTTGACTTTTTAGTTCATCACCTTCATATATGTAAACAAAGTAATTTTGATTGCTATCATTCAGACAATTTAATGTCAGTGTTATTTCCGGTACTATTTCCCATTGTGCATATAAAGTTGTAATTGTAGTAGTATACAAACTGCTATCTTG
>CALVZW010000113.1 GCA_944372675.1 uncultured Clostridia bacterium | reverse complement strand
AAGGGAGATTTCCCTTGCCTAAAGGTTGCTAAGGGAACGGGTAGTTCCCTTAGATAAAAAATAGTGATTGTACTTATTATAAACAGTAGTAAAAAATAGTGAAATGTGTTATAATAGGGTTTGAGGTAAAAGATGACAAAGTTTGAAGAAATAATAAAAGAATTTAATGAAAATTTGTTTGAAAAAGATTTGCAAAGCGTTAACGAATTAACAGAAAGAATGTTTGATGAACTTTGCTTTAGAACGCATTGCCCTAAAACTAATATTGAAGTCGTTGAAGACGACGAAAATTATTTATATAAAAATAATAGTAAAAAGATTGTAGTCAATTTCAATATGATAAAACATTTTCAAAAATTTGCACATTTGTTTTTGTTAAATACATTGTTTATAATTATAAGAGCAATGATGCAAAGTAATTTTAAAGTGTTTTTGCAAGAAAGAGAAAAATTTGGCGGAAAGTTTTTTGTTGTTGAAGATAATAGTAACTTGCCGTTGAATTTTCAACAGTTGTTTAAACTAGATAATGTAATGTTGCTTTATGCCGAAATTGAAAAAGATAAGCAAGATTTTTATAGCATAACAATGTTCGACCGTAGAGCATTTGCTTACGCGTGTATGGAAAACTATTTGCAATTAACTAATTACATTGGCGGTAAAGATTATTTACAATATTTAAAAGAAGATTTTACATTGAGTAGTGAAGACGCAAAAGCGGATA
The DNA here is from genome assembly GCA_944372675.1 of uncultured Clostridia bacterium. Classification (GTDB taxonomy): domain Bacteria; phylum Bacillota; class Clostridia; order Christensenellales; family UBA1242; genus CAKVOD01. The sequence continues at coordinate 2,047 of CALVZW010000113.1, read as the reverse complement.
CCCCGCTTCAACTTGAAGATAAAATTATTGCTAAATTTAAAAGCGAAAATCAACTTGGCTTTTTAGAAGAATTGGAGTTGCGAGAACAAGTTTTTAAACAAATTGAAAATGTGTTGGGAGAATAATTTATGGACAAAATAACTGATATTAAGGACTTAAATATTTATGTTATGCCCGAGCCAGCACTTGCAATCGTTCCATTAAAAATAACAAATAGTGAACCTGCCGTTCCTATTGTTAAACTTAAACAAATAGTGAAAAAGGGCGAATGTATTGCAAAAGCAAAAGATGAAAACGGGGTTGATGTTTTTTCTCCAATTTTGGGTAAGGTGGTTGGCTTTGATATGTATTCATTATCTAATAGACAACAATCTTATTGTATTTTTATTGAAAATCTTAGAAATCAAAATAAAAAAAGTAATGACAGTATTTTAAATGCTAAATTGCAAGCAATGAAAAAAAGTTTAAAATCTGATTGTCAAAATAAATTTGATTTTGATGAAAATAAATTAAATAGTGAAAATAATAATGAAAATATACAAAATGACGACAATGCTTGCGAAAATATGCAATATAACGGCGAAAATTGGAAAGATACTATACATAATTCACATAATACTGAAAATAACAGTGATAAAAGCCAAGAATTAAATAAAATGCTAGGCAGTAAAAATTCAGTAGTAAATTTTGATGATGTTGATATGTTCAATGCTAAAAATGAACACTACAAAAATCAAGATAAAGAAAATGGCATTAATGAAAATTTGCCGAATTTAGATAGTATACAAGATTTTAATTTTGAGCCATTTAATGATGGGGATGATTTGCTTGAACACATTAAAAAATGTGGTTTAATTACTCAAAATGGAATTAGTTTAAAAAACGAACTTCAAAAAGATAACATAGTTTTAATACCTTGTTTTGATAGTAAAAATTATGCGTATGAAAACACATCGGTATTAATAAAGCATTTTGAAGATATTTACAATGCTGTTAAGGTGATTTGTGAAAAACTAAATAAGCAAGCAATATTTTTACATTACAAAGATGATGATTTACCTGATATTAATAATATATGGAATGGGCAAAGCGAAAGTGGCATATATAAATTAGCGGTTAACAGTGTTGAAAGCAAAAGGGTATTAAAAAAATATTTTAACATTATTGACATATCAAATTCGCACCTTGATTATGGAGTTTTAAACAATCATTTTATAGTTTTATCGCCTGTATGTTTACTTAATGCTTACAAGAGTATATTTAAAGGCATACCGCACTATTCGACTTATGTTACAGTTGGTGGCAAGGGGTTACAAAAGGGGGGAGTTTATCAAATTTCAAGTGGTTGCACATTGGAGCATATACAAAATGCTTTAGGTGGCACTCACAGTGAGCAAGACATTGAAGATGACAAAACCGATGCTATGGATGCGATAGGTGATTACTTTGAGGCTAAGCAAGCGTTTAAGGATGAAGTAGATGCGTCTAAAAAGTTAGAACTCAAATTAGTTATGAAAGAAAAAAAGAAGATTGCTAAAAAAATGGCTGTTAGATATATTAAGACTGTTAAGAAAAAGGTTAAAACTTGTTTAGGACAAATTGCTTTTGATGATTTAGATTTTGGCGACACTCACGGCAATTTTCAAGCCGTTTTAGAACTAAAAAATCGTCGCATTTACTACTTGTCCGTTTCTCAATGCTAGTTAGTACTAAGAGTTAGTTTTTATCTAAGGGAACTACCCGTTCTCTTGTGTGTAGGGTGGGATTTTCCATCCCCCCTACGACCCCCTAGGACAAGGAAAATTTTCCTTGACCTGTGGAGCCTTTGGGTAATTAAAAGCCAAGTTAAGTGCGTTTGCACTTTAAAACTTTGTCTTTTGCTCTCGCAAAAGTCCAAGTGTGAAGGGGATGTATGTTCTATTTGTGGTTAGTACTAAGAGTTAGTTTTTATCTAAGGGAACTACCCGTTCCCTTAGGAACCTTTAGGCAAGGGAAATCTCCCTTGACCTGTGGAGTTTGGCAAGTACACGAAATTTAGTTAGTACAT
>CALVZW010000112.1 GCA_944372675.1 uncultured Clostridia bacterium | reverse complement strand
AGCAAAAGACAAAGTTTTAAAGTGCTAACGCACTAAATTTGGCTTTGATACCCCAAAGGCTCCACAGGTCAAGGACCCTGTCCTTGCACTAGGGGTCGTAGGGGGATGGGAAATCCCCCTACACCACCCACCCCTACATATCCCGCGTTACAAAAAAAAAGGGATAATACCCTTTTAGTTAGCAGAGCCTTTGTCCTTGTAAAGCATAACAGATTGAATATGCCTATATGATTTGTTGTGTCCATCCAAAGCATCAAGCATTTTGTTAAATTCTTCATTGACAATATCCATAATACTGCAGTAGCCATCATTACCAAAAATGATATGGTCGTAAACCTCAATGCCCATAAACTTTAACATATACTTAATTTTAATAGTTGAAATGATATCTTCTTGTGATGGAATACACGAACCAAAAGGATGATTATGAGCAAGAGAAATAGCCTTTGGCCCTTTTCTTTGAATAGATAAAATAATATCTTCTAAGCAAGCACGAATTTCAATAGAGTTACCCCTAATCAACGGCTCACAGCAAAAAGCATCGCACTTTTCATCAATGTAAATAACATATAAGTTTTCGTTTTCGGCTTCACGAATAATCGGCTGAACATAATTTTTTAGCCTGCGAGTTGTAGAAACATTAGTTAAAGGGGCTTGTAAAACTCTGTCATAAATATTGAACATTTTAGGAAACAATTTAATAAAAGCAGCAATATTACTTGATACACCTTTAACTAGTAACAAGTCTTTAGGGTCAGCATCAAAAACCTTTTGTAAAGTTCCAAATTCCCGCAACAAAAGATGTGCAATTTCATTAGTATTTTTTCGTGGCTGAGCATAAAAAAGCAAAATTTCTAGTAACTCGTGTTCAAGCATTTGACTTGAGCCATTAGTATTCATAAGTTTCGTTCTCATCCTTTCCCTATGACCGCTATGAATTAACTTTTCCACTGCAACTCCCCTTTTATTACAAAATTCATTACCTTACCCCTTGTAATTTTAATCTTAAAGTTAATTTATTATGTTTAATTATATAATTATAATCATAAAAATTATTAATCTCTATTAATAATGTCTAAAATTTGTTTAGGAACAAAATCTCTAACATCCTTGCCATTTTTAATAAGTTCATAAACCATACTCGAACTAACAAAGCCCATATATCCTGCTCGCAAATAAATTGTATCAAGCCCCGCAAGTTCTTCATTAATGCAAGCCAAATTTTCTTCATAATCATAATCGGTAGAATTTCTTATTCCCCTAATAAGAAAATTTGCCCCTAATTTTTTAGCAACATCGCAAGTTAAATTATCAAAAAGCAACACTTCGCAATTATTAAGATTATTATCTTTAAAAACTTGCTCAATACCTTGCTTCATTAAAACTTTATCATATCTTCGTTTTTTATCTTGATTAATGCCTATACCAACAAAAACTTTGTCAAATAAAAAACTAGCACTTTTAACTATATGTAAATGACCATTAGTAAAAGGGTCAAAACTACCCGCATAAAAACCAATATTCATAGTCCTAAATCCTTAACATACTTATGTTCAGTTTCTAACTCCAAATTTTCCTTTGCTAATACTACATTATCAAACTCTTGACAAGCCTCATTGACATATTTTGTTAAATCTTCATCAGGCCAAAAATGAGTTAATAACAGTTTTTTTACTTTTGCATTTTTTGCAATAATGCCCGCCTGCTTTGCAGTTAAATGATTGCAAATTTCTGGGAAATTATGATCAACTAACAAACTGCTTTCACAAATCAATAAATCACTTTTACTTGCAAATTGACTTAATTTGTCGCAATCAACAAACGACACATCCCCAGAATAAACAATAGAATTGCCCCTACACTCTATTTTACTTGCAAAATTAATCACATCTTTTGAGTGTTTAATCTCACAAAAACTGATTTGAGTGTTTTCAATATTAATAATCGTACTTTCATTATAAATATGAAAATCAGCAAAACAATTTTTTTCGTTTACAATAGTATTTACAATGTCTTTTGGACAATTTGGCAAATAAATTTGTATCTTGTTGCTAATTAACCCTAAGTTATGAAAAGCAAACGAAGTATATAAATAATTAAATAAATCGTTGTAATGGTCTTTGTGAAGATGAGAAATAATAACAATTAAACCATCTAAATCGGCTTGCATATCGAAAAAACGGTGTGAACCACTACCACAATCTAATAAAATTCTGGTTTTGCCTGATTTAATTAAATAGGAAGGACAAGCAGAATTACAATGAGCAAAAGGACTAACCGAACCTAAAACTTTTAATTTCACACTTAACCTCTAAAGCATTGTAACTATTTTACCAAAAAATGTCAAATAATATAAATATATTTTGTCGAAATTTATCAATAATTTTGCCAAAAACGCTCTAAAATTTAGTATTTTACTTAAACTTAAGAAACAAAACATTATTTAAGAAATAAAACATTGTTGTTAAAATAATTCTACTAAAACATATTATTTAATAAATATCATTTTATTTAAGTAAATTTTTAACAAACAATAAAACAAAATTTACAAAAAATATTTTAAAAACATACAGTGTTACATAAACTACAACGATAAATTCTACTTAAAAAATATTAATAATTAAAAAGAAAAGCAGAAAAGCAATAGACAAAATAAAAAAATACTAGACATACAAAATAAAATGTAGTATAATGTAATACATAAAGCACAAAAAAGCACCCATAGTGAAGTGGATATCACAATAGTCTTCGGAACTATTATCGAGGGTTCGAATCCTTCTGGGTGTACCAA
>CALVZW010000111.1 GCA_944372675.1 uncultured Clostridia bacterium | reverse complement strand
AAAAAAATATGTATAATTTTTTTTAAATTGATAACAATATATATGACAAAAAGGCAAAATGCTTTTTTAGTAAAAAAAGGAGAAACGAATGGAAAACAAAAACAAAACTACAAAGAAAGTTGTTACAACGAGTTCAAACGGTAACACAAATATGCAAAGTGCAAGTAGTCAAACAATGGCGAAATCGCGTGGAATGAGTGCATCAACATTTGCAATCATAGCACTATCACTATTGTTAGTGGCTTCAATTGTTTTAGGCTTAACTGGTGCATTCTTTACTGGTAATGCTAATGTTGAAGGTACAATCACTCTTGGCGCCCCTGTAGACATTACAATCACACAAGGCGGAGCAAGTGCCGAAACATTAACTTTTACTGGGACAGCAATGCCAGGTACAGTTTATGACCAAGCAATCGCAATCAAGCAACCAAATTCTACATCAGATTCTGTTGTAAGAGCAAAACTTACACTTACTAACACAGGTTCTGCTTCAGTCAATGTTACAGCAACAACTGCTGAAAATTGGGTTGAAGGCGATGACGACTACTATTATTATCAAGGTGTAGTAAGAGCCGGCGAATCTCACGACTTCGTAACTTCAATCACAGTTCCAACTTCATTAACTAATGCCGATGCTAACAAAACATATACAATCAGTATAGTTGTTGAAGCAATCCAACACGCTAATGGTGCAGCAAACGAAGTTTGGACAACTGCTCCTGAAGATTGGTTAGCAAGTTACGGTCAAGGTGCTTAATAACTAATTTAAGTAAATAAGCAAAAAATTATAAGTAAAAAGACTGCAAATTTTTTTGCAGTCTTTTTTGTTTTATCGTTTATTAGACTAATTAGTTTTGATTGTGTTGAATAATAAATATAAAATAACTTTATCATATTATTTTGTTGTTTAAATAGCACACATACATTTTACAAATAATGATACATTAATATCAAAAAATGTATACATTAGTATTAAATAATGTATACATTGCTAATAAAAATTTTAAATATGCTATTACATAAATTAATATTTTTTAAAAAAATTTTTGACTATTTAATTATTTAATTAATTATCAGTAAAATAACAATTTTTAACGCAGTCAATATATCCGCCACCAAGACATAACTCACCATCATATAAAACAACGAATTGCCCTTCATTGACAGCCCTTTGCGGAGTGTCAAATAAAACTTTTACATTGCCATTTTCTAATATTTGCACTTGAACATCGAACAACGGTTGTCTATGACGATAGCGTGCTTTACACTTAAAAACTTTATCTTGCGGAATTTGTGGTATAAAATTAAAATTACTTGCAATTAATTCGCTACTTAGCAATAAATCTTCATTATGGCTAACATAAACAATGTTGTTTTTAATATCTTTTTTAACAACAAACCATCTGCCTTCTTCCCCTTTAATACCGCCCAAATTAAGCCCCTTGCGTTGTCCTATTGTGTAGTACATACTGCCTTCGTGTTTACCAACCACTTTGCCATCAAGCGTCATAAGTTGCCCCTGTTGAGCAGGAATAAAACCCTTTAAAAACTCTCTAAATTTTCTTTCACCAATAAAACAAATGCCGGTACTATCTTTTTTGTTTGCATTAACTAAGCCGTATTCATTAGCAATTTCTCTTACTTGCGTTTTCTTTAAATGCCCAATAGGAAATAGAACATCTTGCAACTGCGTTTGAGAAAGTTGATTTAAAAAATAAGTTTGGTCTTTGTTTTCATCCACAGCACGCAACAAATAATGTTTGTCATCACAATGTTTTATTTGTGCATAATGCCCCGTTGCAATGTAGTCAGCACCAATTGATTTAGCAAATTTTAAAAACGGTTTAAATTTTACTTCACGATTACACAAAACATCAGGATTAGGAGTTCGCCCTTTTTCATAGTCCTTTAAAAAACTGTCAAAAACATTGTCCATATATTCTTTTGTGAAGTTTACGGTATAATAAGGTATACCGATTTTATTACAAACTCGCCTAACATCTTCGTAATCTTGTTCAGCCGTACAATGCCCGCCATCTTTTTCATCCCAATTCTTCATAAAAAGCCCGACAACATTATAACCTTGTTGTTTCAAAAGCAATGCCGTAACACTTGAATCTACCCCGCCCGACATTCCTACTACTACTGTTTTGTTTTCCATATTTCACCTTTGCGCTATTATATCACATCTTAATCTTTATTACAAGTAATAGATGGTTTTTTGTAGGGTGGGATTTTCCATCTTTTTTTTGCAGGGAGATTTCCCATCCCCCTGCACCCCTAGTGCAAGGAAAATCTTCCTTGACCTGTGGAGTTTGGCAAGTACAAGAAATTTAGTTGGTGAGTTAAAACATTTTATTTTTATTTTTATTTTTTGCTTTCGCAAAAATTAATAAAAAAAATTCTTTCATCACTAAATTTTTGTATTTTCCAAAACTCAAAGCACATCTTTTAATGAATATAAACCCTAATTACACCACTTCTTAAAACTTGTTTTAAATATTAATTACAAATAGAACATTACATTTCCTTTAACCTTTGACCTTTTGCGAGTAGCAAAAGACAAAAGTTTCAAGTGCAAACGCACTTAACTTAACTTTTATATACCAAAGGCTCCACAGGTCAAGGAAGATTTTCCTTGCCTAAAGGTTTCTAAGGGAACGGGTAGTTCCCTTAGAAAAACTAACTATTAGTACTAACTATAAATAGAACACGCACCTTTGCCAAACCTTTGGACTTTTGCGGTAGCAAAAGACAAAGTTTTAAAGTGCTAACGCACTAAATTTGGCTTTGATACCCCAAAGGCTCCACAGGTCAAGGACC
>CALVZW010000110.1 GCA_944372675.1 uncultured Clostridia bacterium | reverse complement strand
ACATTATTTGTTGGTGTATATGGTGAAGTTAATATACCACTTGTTGTAGCACTAGCATTTTCACTCCAACCAACAAATGTCCATCCGCTTTTGTATTCCCCACTCGGCAGACTAATACTTTCACCAATTTCAATATTTTGTGATTGTGGCACAGTTTCCGTTCCACCATTAGTTGCAATATCAAATGTTAATGTATACTTATAAAATACACTCAAAAATGGTAGTCCATCATTAATTGGACTAGTTGTACTAGTATCAATTCTCCATATTTTTTTAAAATCCCATGCATATTCAGTAGCGGTATTCCAACTGCTACTATTTGAATAACTATCTTTGTTTTTTACTAGTGTAGATAAAGAATTTGTTGCTAGTCGTGTTCCTATGCCACCATTTGAAATAGGATAATCGTAATAACACTTACTTGGAGTCCCCTTAGGAGATATTCCACTAGCACTACCGTATGGACCAGCAGAGGTATAACTTGGAGCATTTTGTTCTCCAACAAGACTAAAACAATTATAAATTCGATTAGCATCTGTAACTATTCCAGCGGAGTACCCTGATCCACCATCTTCATAAGCATTTGCCGTTATTTTGCCAGTATTATAACAGTTTGTAATCGTTACTCCATCTTCAATACTCGCAACTATCCCACCAGCATAAGCATTACTAGACCTTTCACTTCCTGTAACATTACTTCGAGAATAACAATTCTTAATTTTAGAATTATCATTGGGATCGGAAATAACGCTATTTGCCGATGGTGTCCCTCCGACATAGCCAGCAATTCCCCCCGCAAATGTCATTCCATATTCGCCATTATATAATATTGTCCCTGCAACATAACAACACTCAATAATTGAATTTTTTGCAAATCCAACTATTCCACCACCCCATATTATGTAACGAGCAGTTGAGTTAACACCATATTCCCAATTTACACCTATATTTTTTATAATTGAATTAGAGATACAGCCAAACAAACCAGCAAATACATTGTCACTGTTGGATAATTTTGGCACAGTAACTCCTCCTGTATTTTTAAAAGTAATTGTATGTCCTTGTCCATCATAACTTCCAGTAAATGCATTTTCATAATCTACCCCAATTGGAATCCAAGTGGAATTAGAAATTTCAATATTATCAGTTTGAATATAACTATAACTTAACCAATCAGAGTCTGTTGTTGTTGACAAATATAACAAATTATTTTCATTTTTTATTTCATATGCCAAATAGGTTGAATTATAAATTGGTGCAGTTCCTGACGCAAGAACCGAATTATTGCTTAGTTGCCTTGATTTAATGCTGTTTTCACAAGAAAAACATATTAACATCAAACTCGTTATCGCCACAAAAAGCCACGATAAAAGTAATATCGTAGAACGCATTATATTATTCCGATTTTGTATCTTTGCATTAAATTTAAATTCATTTGTTATACAAAAAGTTGTAATTTGATAATTGTTGTTATTTATTTTTTTTGTAAAACCTCTTTGGCTTTTAGAATTTACATGTAAATTATTGTTTTGTTCGTTATTGGATGTAGATAGTGCCCTATCTACCCCCCCCCCCCCCCCTTCTTTTTTTTTTTTTTTTATTTTTTTTTTTTTTTTTCCCCCCCCCCCCCTAGTATTTTGTTCTTTTGCATTTTCATATTCTCTTCCACTCCTTTTTCTCTTGCTAATTTTATTATATCACATTGTTTTATTTTTAGTCAAACAATTTTTGATAGATTATAATAGTAAGTGCAACACCTAATAAAAAAAGAGAGGAAACTTAATCAATCTGTGGTAAAATAAATTAAACAAAAATAACCCAAAGGAGATTGATTATGTTTCATCACAAACATTTTACCATAAATGAAAGATTTTGTATAGCGTTTTACTTAAATAATTCTGTTTCTATTAGAAAAAATCGCTGTTTTATTAAATAGGTCACCTTCTAGCGTTAGCAGAGAAATTCGTAGAAATAGTGTAGATGGTATCTATTTACCTATTTTCGCTCAAAAAACTGCTACCAATAGAAAAACTAATAAGCCCACCTATAACAAGTTTTTAAATGATAAACTGATTTATATCTTAAACAAACTTTTATCTAAACAATGATCTACCGAACAAATTGTTGGTAGATGTAAAGCTTTATCCATAAAATTAAATATTGTTTCTATTTCTACTATTTATAGGTGGATATATAAAGGACTATTAGAAATTACACCAAAAAGCCTAAGACATAAAGGAAAAAGAAGAAAAAATGATACTCGTGGTAAGTTTGTATGCGGTAGAAGAATAAGTCAACGACCCAAAGAAGTATATAAGAGAAACACCTGTGAACACTGGGAATGTGATACAATAGTATCTAGCAGAGGAAAAAGTAAGTACTGTATAGCAACAATGGTAGAAAGAAAAAGCGTATTATTAATAGCAAAGTTGTTACCACAAAGAACAGCAGAAAATATGGCACAGGCGATAATAGAAGCACTAGAAGATAAGAAAGTAAAGACAATAACAGTAGATAGAGAAAAAGAGTTTGCATTGCATGAAAAGATAGAAAAGGCGATATAGGCAAAGATATATTTGCAGATGCATATTGTGCGTGGCAAAAAGGAACAGTAGAGAATACAAACGGACTATTAAGACAATACTACCCTAAAAAATTTGAATTTAACCAAACAACACAAGAAGAATTAGATGAGATAGTAGAAGAAATAAACAATAGACCACGAAAAAGATTGGGTTACAAAACTCCTAAAGAAATTTTTTTGGTGTTGCATTTGAGTTGACAATTTTCTATTTTAAAAAAAATGCCTATTTAAGACATTTTTATAAATATTTAAATCTTATTTAAATGTAGTAATAATTTTTATCATATTA
>CALVZW010000109.1 GCA_944372675.1 uncultured Clostridia bacterium | reverse complement strand
AACAAGTTGTTATGGCGGGTGTTGATAAGGCGGACGGAGATGCTACAATCATTATTACTAATGAATATGATATTAGTTTAATTGATACAATGATTGAAGATTGGAAAAATGGGCGAAAAGTCGTTTGCTTAAGAAGAAAACATACTAAGTTTGGCAAAATTATAACTAAAATTAGATTAAAAATTTATAATTTATTCTTATTCCTTTTTGGTGATATTTTTAGTATCGGCATTTTAAAAGATTGTCAACTGCTTGATAAAGAAATTGTTGAAAAAATGAAAGGTGAACAAGATATGGCACACCGCTTGCGTACTATGTATGCTCCGCTTGATTATAACACTTCGGTACACGATATTTCACATCCTATTGAAAAGTTTGAAACCAAAGGCACACCGCAATTTGATTTTTGGGTGGGAGCAGTTGGTTCGGTAATTATTTTACTTGCTTTTATTACTTGTATTATTTTAGGTATTGCTTTGTCTGCTCCTATTTGGCTTTGGACTTTGTTTATCATCTTTTGGTTTATTTTTGAGTTCTTGTTTTTGGCTTTGCTTGTCAATGCTACTGCAAAAGTAAAAATTGGTATTTTACATAATGTTGATGAATTTGGCAAAATTTATAATCTTGTGCAAGAATATCACGCAACCGCTAAAACTAAAAGACAAAAAGTTGTTTTGGCTACTGCTGATAATACTACTAATGCGGTTGTAAATGATGACAATATTGCAAATAAAAATGTTGTGAAAACTAAAAGTAAATCGACAACAATAAAAAAGACAAATGCAGACAAAAAAGTTGTTGCAAAAAAATCGACTACTAATGAAAATAAAAAAGATAATGGCAAGCAAAAAAATAAAAAGACAAAAGCAGATGCAACTACTAAAAAGAAAAACATTGAAAATGTTGATAATGTTGAAAACAATGAAAAGATTAGTGGAAATTTAAGCGATGAAAATTTAAATAATAACATTGTTGAAAATGCAAGTTCTAAAGCGACAAAAAGTGTAAAGGCAAGTCAAAACACTAAAACAACTAAAAGTGCTAAAAATAGTAAGAGTGGCAAGGCTAAAACTCAAAGCAATTTAGAAAGCGGAAATGGTGAAAGTGTAGTTACTAGTGAAAATGAACAAATTGCTGACAAATTAAATGTTAAGAAAAAATCATCTAAAAAATCTACTAAGACGGAATAAATATTAGTTAAAAAGTTAAATAAATAATAAAAAATTTAAAGTACTATTTAAAAAATTTAATAATAAATTAAAATAAAGATAAAAAATAATTAAAATTTAGGGTGCAACAGCACTCTTTTTTGTATTAAAAATGCAATTTTGGGCAAAATATTTTTGGAGAAAAAATATGGTATCTGAAAAAGAAATTAAATATGCATACAATTTAATAAATAATTCCTTAAAATTGCAAAAGGGCGAAAAAATTTGGATAGATGCGACTGACATACCCGAAGATTTTGTTTGTGAAATTTTGCGTCAAGTTCATAAAGTTGGTGGTTTTCCTTTTTTAAATGCTAGTACGCAAAGAATTAACAGGCAAGTTTTTGAGTGCTATGATGATAGCAATTTTGTTAATTTAAAGACGGAACTAGATTTACAAAAAATGAAAAATATGGACTGTTATTTAAGCATAACTGCACCGATGAATAGTTGGAGTTTATTAAGTCTTGATGCAAAAAAGTTGCACAATTACAAGACAATTTATGCTCAAAATGTACATTTTAAGCAAAGGGTTAATCATACTAGGTGGCTAATATGTAATTATCCTAGTTTAAGTTTAGCAAGTAGTGCAAAGATGAGTTATGATGAATATGCTGATTATTTACTTGATGTTGGTTGCATTGATTATGGCAAAATGGCAAAGGCATTAATACCGCTTAAAAAACTTATGGAAAGTACGGACAAGGTGCATATTTTAAGCAAGGGTACTGATTTAACTTTTTCTATTAAGGGTATGCCTGCGGTTATTTGTGCGGGGGCTAACAATATTCCTGATGGCGAAGTTTACACTGCACCGATTTTAAACAGTGTTGAGGGGGTAATTTCTTATAATGCTAAATCGGTTTATGATGGCAAAGAGTTTAGTGATGTCAAGTTTGAATTTAGCGAAGGCAAGATTGTTAAGGCTCATTGCAATGACAATGATGCCATTGAACAAATTTTAAATACTGACGGCGGGGCTAGATTTATTGGTGAGTTTGCAATTGGTGTTAATCCGAAAATTCATCATCCTGTTGGCGATATCTTGTTTGATGAAAAGATTGCTGGTTCTTTGCATTTTACTCCTGGTAATGCGTATGCTGATGCTAACAATGGTAATGTTAGTGCTGTTCACTGGGATTTAGTTCTTATTCAAACTGAACAATATGGCGGTGGCGAAATTTGGTTCGATAATGTTCTTGTTCGCAAAAATGGTAAGTTCGTTTTGGATGAGTTAAAACCTATTGACGCCCTTTAATCGTGGTTGTGTGCAGGGGGAGATTGCAGGGGTGGTTGTGTGTAGGGGGATTTCCCATCCCCCTACGACCCCTAGTGCAAGGACAGGGTCCTTGACCTGTGGAGCCTTTGGGATAGTAAAAGCCAAATTTTGTGCGTTTGCACTTGAAACTTTTGTCTTTTGCTATCGCAAAAGTTCAAGTGTTAAGGCAGGGTGAGTATTCTATTTGTAGTTTGTACTAGGCGGTGTTGGGCGAGTGTAGGGTGGGATTTTCCATCCCCCCTACGACCCCCTAGGACAAGGAACATCTTCCTTGACCTGTGGAGTTTTTGGGAAGACAAAGCCAAATTTTGTGCGTTTGCACTTGAAACTTTTGTCTTTTGCTCTCGCAAAAGTCCAAAGGTTAGGCGAAAAAAGTTATTCTATTTATAGTCATTACTAATAAATTATATATGAAAGT
>CALVZW010000108.1 GCA_944372675.1 uncultured Clostridia bacterium | reverse complement strand
ATTGTTTTCTTTGTAGTAACCTAAAAATCTATACCCTTCCTTTGTTGGCGGTGTTATTGTTGTTACAGTTGGAACACCATTAACTATTTCTAAAGAACTTGTTCCACCTTCCCCATCATTAGATAATGTAATATTGTAATCTTGTGGCACTTCTTCCCACTGCGCTTGAATTAAATAACTATAAGTACTATAATCAGCCATTTCAATACCGGTATAAGGCAACTCATCCACATTATTTGATAAAATAGAATTTTCATTTGTACCAACTATTTGTGCAGAAGTTGTTTTTGGCAAAATGACTTCAAAACCAACAAACATTTTGTTAGTTTCAACTTTATCAATTATTGCGTTATATAAACCTTCTAAAGTAACTTTTTGTATTCTAGTAATATTAACTTCTTCATCAAAAGGGGCAAAGTGTATAGTTAAACTCAATATTTTATCACCCTTTGAAATAAACTCATTAGCGGGTGATTTTATCATTTGATACGAATAAACATCCCAAGAATCAGTAAGAGATTCCAGTTTCCCATCCTTTATGTATTCAACTGAATCAGTACACCCAGCCAAGTTTGAAGCATCGTATTCATCTAAATTTAAGTCAAAAAGCACTTCATAATTAGGCGAGTAACCAAACCCAGCAGCATCTAAATTTTGATTATTATTAGTATAGTTAAAATTAAATATTGCAAAACCAAAACTAACAACAAAACACCACAATAAAAACATTATTGCAGACTTTAATATAAAATACTTTTGTTTTGTACTGCTATAATTAACATTTTTGTTTAAATTTAAATTAGTATTTTTAGTTTTATTCATATTATCACCATTGTTTGCACGATAAAATCTAGCAAAATCAATGGTGGCAATTCGTGCAGTTTTTCCTTTGTTTAAGTTGTTTTTTATTTCTTCATTTTTTCTAATAATTAAATTATTATAATTATTTTTGTTTTTACATTTTTTATTTAATTTTATTAAATTACTTTGAAATAATGTGTTATCTTTAGTATATTCGAGTTTATTTTTTTTATCAAAGTATGATTGACTACAATTTAATTTTAAATTTTCGTAATTGTTGTTATTGGATGTAGATAGTTTTCTATCTTCCCCCCCCCCCCCTAGTATTTTGTTCTTTTGTATTTTCATATTCTCTCGCACTCCTTTTTTCTTTATTAATTTTAGTATATCACAATTTTAATTTTTTAGTCAAATGTTTAACACAACAAGAAATTTATTTTTTATTTCATTTTACTATAAAAATGTGTCATACATAAAAAAGTTTAACTTAATAATAAGTTAAACTTTTTTATTAATCAGAAGCGCTACAGTCCGCATTGTGTACCATTATACCATTAGCAAAGAAATTATGATTATTCCTAATTGTAAAAGTAAATACTTCAAACCCATTTTGATAATCGTCATAAGTTATGTTTGAAACTTCAACAAAACCTTTTTCTGTTTTTACCTTATCTCCTATTTGTAAATCTTTCTTTTCTTGTATTCCATCAATATCATAATTACTACTTGAATTATCGCATGCAACCCAACCCCTATTAGTAAATATTGGATGGTCGCCAGTAATTCTTAAAATTGTTCCATCTACCAATTCTACATTATATATTCTATCTCTTATTTTTCTAATAACATTTAATATTTCATCTTCTTCCATTTCACCTGTAATTTCATTAAATGTTATCACCTTATCGCCAACTTTTAATTCATCTGCTCTCTTTGTTTGTCCATCTAAGCCTGTCTTTACTAAAGTATCACCAGATACACAACAATCAACCACACTTCGATTAAAAATTGCTTTAAATGTTACTTCTCCAAATATTGTCCCATAATTACTTGTTAAATTTTGATTGTTTAATTGCCATTTTGCAAACGAATAAACATATTGTGAAGTATTTGGATTACTAGTCGCCGTTACGACAACACCATTACTAAATTCTATTCGTTGATTGCTTACAGTATATGTAGTTCCATAAGGCACTTGTAAATTTTGAATAATCTGACCATTTTGCATTATATTACCATAACTATTATTATCACTTACAAACAAAACATTGCATAAACTGCTATTTGTATTTAAATTGTAATATAATGAAATAACTCTCGCATTACCGAAATCTTGATTTAATGAAACACTTATTAGTACTTGCATTGTTGCATTTTTTATTTCATTCGTAAAAGCATCATTTATTCTTATCTTAGATAAAACCGCATCTAAGAAAATATATGAAAATTCTGACACCCCTTTACTGCTTGTTAGTGTTATAACACCATTTTGCGTACTACTTATCATTGATGTATTATCAGAAAATGATACTGATGCAGCATTATCAAATGTTATTACATTTGATAACCCTAACAATGATAATTCTATTTTTATGTATGCACTCGGTTCATCAACAGTATCAACTAAAACTAGTTTTGGCAATTTTATTGTATCAGCACTCATAGCAATACCAGAACTATCTTCTCCTAAATACATTTTTGAACTCATTCTATCAAAAAAAAGATTTTCACTTCCTACATTAGCCGTTGGTGGCAACTCAATACTTATCACTCCTGTTGCTGTTTTACTATCACTGAGCATTGATAAAGAAAAACTTAAAAATATTGCACAAATGAGCAAAAAGCCTATATGTAACATTATAAGCAATTTTGTTGCACCATTGTATTTTTTTACTTTTATATTGCCTTTATTTAAATTATTCATATTATCACCATTGTTTGCACGATTTAATCTAGCAAAATCAACGGTGAGCAATTCGTGCAGTTTTCCTTTTTTATTTTTTGTTTGTTCATTTACACTTACGCACAAATTGTTTATATCTTCATTTAATATATTTTTTTCTTTGCAATTTGTCTTTCGTGTAGTAAATTTTTCATTTTGAAAACTTTGG
>CALVZW010000107.1 GCA_944372675.1 uncultured Clostridia bacterium | reverse complement strand
GTTTTTAATTTTTTTTGTCAAGCACTATTACACCTTTTTCCTTTCTTAGTATTTTTTTTTGTTAAATAACAAGCATTAATTTTTATCTAAGGGAACTTACCCGTTCCCTTGTTTGCAGGCGGGATTTCCCATCCCCCTGCACCTAACACAAGCATTGATTTTTATCTAAGGGAACTACCCGTTCCCTTAGCAACCCTTAGGCAAGGAAAATCTTCCTTGACCTGTAGAGTTTGACAACTACACTCAATTTAGTTTGTGCGTAAAAACTTTTTATTATTATTTTTATTTTTTGCTTTCGCAAAAATTAATAATAAAATAATATTTCTTCACTAAATTTATGTAATTTCCAAAACTTTACAAGTGCAAAAACTAAACATAAAACACTACATACGTCACTTCTTCCAAATATTATTTACATACTAATTACAAATAGAACATCACATTCCCTTTAACCTTTGAACTTTTGCGGTAAGCAAAAGACAAAGTTTTAAGTGCAAACGCACAAAACTTGGCTTTTACACCCCAAAGGCTCCACAGGTCAAGGACCCTGTCCTTGCCTAAAGGTTGCTAAGGGAACGGGTAGGAACGGGTAGTTCCCTTAGATAAAAAAGTCGTAGGGGGGATGGAAAATCCCACCCTACACTCACTCACCCGCCTAGCACAAAGCCCAAATAGAATATATAACATTGCCTAACACTTTAACCTTTTGCGGTGAGCAAAAGACAAAGTTTTAAGTGCAAACGCAACTTACTTGGCTTTTACTTACCAAAGGCTCCATAGGTCAAGGACCCTGTCCTTGCCTAAGGGTTCCTAAGGGAACGGGTAGTTCCCTTAGATAAAAACTCATAGGAAGAACGCCCACTGCACATCCCACTACCCCTCAAAAAAAAAACAAAGTTAAAATGTAAAAAATTAACTTTGTTTTTCGTTTATAAAACTTCAGGGGAATCATTTGAAGAATTTGCAGAAAGTTGTTGATTTTTCTTTTTAGTTGTATTAGATTTATCTAAAATCTTTTTTAAAGTAAAAATGCGTTCAGTTTTACCAAATAAAGATGATTTACCAAATTCGTAGCCACACTTTTCAAAAGAATTTGAATCTTCAACCATATTCCAATTAGTAATTATATCGCCAATTCTATCTTTAATTTCTCTTTCAACACTTCTTTCAAAACTATTAGATAACAAAACTTTTTTGTCACCTACTTTTGAATAATTTTTAACATTTATTATGCCATCAAATCTTTGTAAAATTGCAATAAATGAATTTAAATTAGCATCTTTTAATAAAGTTAAAGCAAATTCTTTTTCTTCATCCGTTGCAAGAAATGCGTTATTAATCAAATTCAATTCATCCTTTGAATTTAAAAATAATTTAGACATAAAAGTTAAATCAACTAATGCCCCAGATGATTTGTAAACATCAAGTAAATATTGTGTAAATTTTAAATAATAGTAGCGTAAATATAACATTTGCCCAAAATTACCAAATGCCCTACACATCATTTTAAATTCATCATTATTAAAACCTAATTCCCAAGCATTGCTCATTGAAACAAGTTTGTTATTTTGTAAAACATCTCGATAATTCATTTTTTTACGCAATTCTTTTTGTTTATTATAAATTTTAACTCTTTGTCCATCGCCTGAATAAAAGATTTGTTCAGCATAATTTCCGATTTCACCTTTTTTAATGTCAGCAAGTTTAGTACCAGTTTTAACTTCCTTAATTTCATATAGTTGCAATGAAGAATCGTAAACTTTCAATTTTTCAAAAAATTCTTTGTCATTTTCAACACTTTGTCCTTGCTCTATTTTATTTACCCTATCTTCGCACAACTTGTAAAGCATTTCGCATTGTTTTGCCGAAGGCAAAAATAATAAATCTTTCACCGGATAAGCATTTCCAAAATTTGCACTTCTTTCAAAATCATCGTGCAAATAATCGCTATTAAAATTACTTGAGCCAATTAAACAATAACTACTTTTGTTATTTTGTGAAATAAAAGATTTTTTATCTTCTGTTAATTGTCCTTTAACTGAACCATCATAGTTTAATAATTCATATTTTTCACAAGCATTGTTAATTTGGTCCAAATTTAATCTAACATTGTTGATAAATGATTTAATATATTCTTTAAAAATAGGTCTATTTTCCATTTCTGTCCAATTTTTTACAAACTCTGGTTTCATTTCTAAATAAATTGTAAATTTATTCCCATCCATTTTACGAACTAAATTTGCATATTTTGAACATTCTTTTCTAGCATTAATAAAACAATCTAAAAATGTTTTACGACTTGCTTCATCCCCTTTTAACTCGCCACTTGCAAGCAAAACTTCATTTAACGGACAAATTTTTTCATCATGATTAATGTAGACGGTGTGATTTACCATTTTTAAAAAGTTATCATTTATTTTTTTACTTTTTTGTTGCATTGTATGAAAGCCACCAGATACAATATAATATTCTAGTACACTATTAAGAGAAGCAATTTCATTTGATAAAGTATTTTTATCATCTAACAAATCTAAAGTTCCCTTGTTTATAAAATAGAATAAATAAGATTTACCATTATAACGAAATATTTTACTAATAGAAACCTTTTCCGTCTTAATATCTTTTTTATAAATTGCTAATGTAATAGCATTACTAATTTGTCTTTTTACAAAATTTACATCACTAGCATTACTCACATAGCATAGTTTGTAGTCTTGTAAACCTGTTTGTTCATCCTTTGCTTGTTCCATAATTTTTAAAATAAAATCTTTGTCATAATTAAGTTCTTTTTGTTTTTCCATATTTTTTCTCCATTTGTCTTAAATTATATCACACAAAAAAGCATTTTTCAAGATGTATTTAAAGATTTTCCACTAAAACAATTTTCCCATTTTCAATTTTATAAATTTTGTTGCAAGTGTTTTTTATAAAATTTAAATCGTGCGAAATAATTAGCAAAGTTCCCACAAAATTAGACAAAACTTTTTGCATAAAATTTTTATTTGCAAT
>CALVZW010000106.1 GCA_944372675.1 uncultured Clostridia bacterium | reverse complement strand
TTTTTATTTATTTTCTAATATTCATGGGTGTAAGCAATTAAAACAATTTAATAATTAACAAAATCTATTCATTGATTAAATTTTACTTATAATAACCCAATTATTGCAAATAACCTTTATTTAAGAATTTTTAGTTTAAAGTGTAAATTATAATTTAATTGAAGAGTTAATCAAATTATTTTAAATAAATGTTTATTAATAATTATATGCTGATAAATGTTGTGGTATTGTAAATAAGTTTGATTTTTTTGCAAAAATTTTGAATACATTAATATTGACAATGTTATAAATGTATGCTAAAATATAGAAAATAAAGGGGTTTTGAGTGATTAACATAGCAAATAAAGTAAGGAATAAAGAATTTTATCAAAAAGCACTCATTGATAGTTTTGAAGGTTTGTTGCCTAAAGATGACGCACACTTTTTGGCAATAAACTTAGTTGAAAAATTATCCTTTGACGAATTAAATTTGTTTTTATTAAGTCCTATTGTTGTTGTGAACGGTGAAAATTCACAAAGAGTTGATAACGATTTTATTAAAAGACAATTATTAAAAAAGGGTAATTATGAAGTGCTTGCAAACTTAAATAAAGCAAAAATAATTATTTGTAACTGTAACGATATTTCAGTTATAGGGTTAGATGTTGTTTATTTGTTTGACAATAAAATAAAATTGATTTCACCTAGTGAAGAAGCAAAATTTAAATGTGATGTATTTTTGTCCAAAAATAATAAAATTATAAATTCAGTCAATGTGCTTTATGGTATTAGTATTGATAATGCGATTAAAAATGTAATGCACAATGAATTTGATAGAGTAGTTAATACAAGAATGTTAAATATTAGTCCTACAACTATTATTGAGTGTGATAACAAGTTGCGACCTTTTAGAGTTAAAAGAGATTTTGTTAAGGCAAAAGATGGTAATACATATACAATTTACAATCCAACACAACTAACAAAAGAAGATAAGTATAGCGTTTTTGATGATAAAAAATAAAACAACTATTGAGCAATTTGCTTAGTAGTTGTTTTTTATAAAATTTTACTTTTAAATTTATGAAATAATTTATTATAGTTTTTTATATTATTAAAATGTTTTTTTATTATAATTGTAATAAAATATATTTCATTTATTATTTATGTTTTAGTTTTTTAAATTGTTAAATTTAATATAATTTTATTTGTTTTTTTATTTGGTAGATTTTAATATAGATTTTAACTTATTAATTATTAAAATTATTTTATATCTAAATTTGTAAAATACTTTGTGAAAGTTCAAAATTGCGTTTTTGTATTTTAGGGGTGTTGTAAAAATTAATAATACTTTGAAAATTATAATCTATTAAATTTAAATTAATTGTGTAAGCATCTTTAATAACTAATTTTTTTGTTTCAATGTTTGTTATATTTGTAATGCTTTTAAGATTTATGCAGTTTAAATTTTTATATATAAAGTTTTTTATGTTTGGGTTTTGTTTAATAAATTCTTTTTCTGTAATATTCATATCAACTGTTATGTAAGGGGCAGGGCATTTGTATCCTAAAGCACCAACACATATGTAGTTTTTGTTTTCTTTATTTATTAAACTAAAATTGTGAGTATGACCATATATAGTGTTGTTGTAATTTTCGTCTTTAAATAAATTAGTTATATCGGCTAAATTTTCTTCAACTCTTTTGCAAAGTGAATTTTCATTTTCCCATTTGTAATGGCAAAAATTAAATTTTTCATTATTAAAATTAATGTCTATGGTTTTTCTAAAATTATTTAAAATAAAATCGTAATTTTCTTTGCTTAAACTTTGTTTTAATTCGTTATTTTTTTGTATGTTCTTTTCAATATTCTTATATGGTTCGCTAAACCAATCGGTTATTTTGCCTTCATAATTTCCTAGTAAACAAAATGTATTAGTTTGGTGTAAAAAATTTAAAACTTCATTGTTTTGCATATCATTGTCTATGCAATCACCTAAACATATTCGCAAATCACTTTCAATAAAATCATTTGTTTGACTTAATAATTTTAGTGTTTCAAAATTGCCGTGTATATCTGTAAATATTATAATTTTCATAATTTTATCCTTTGCAGTGTATTTTGTATTTTAATATAGATTGATTAATATTTTTACATTTAAAAATTTGATGTATGTAAGAAAATGAATTTTATTAATGATTTATAACTTTATCTTTTATAAATTATTTTTAAT
Source organism: uncultured Clostridia bacterium (assembly GCA_944372675.1). Taxonomy (GTDB): domain Bacteria; phylum Bacillota; class Clostridia; order Christensenellales; family UBA1242; genus CAKVOD01. The sequence goes on along the minus strand of CALVZW010000106.1, from coordinate 826 downwards.
AAACTAATTTAAAGAAACATTATTATATTAATTTTATTTACAAAAATTGATTAGATATGGCGAAGCAAAGAAAATGTGGTATCTGTTCCGTGAAATAATTGAGTAAAAGTATTAACAATTTCAAAGCCTAAGTTTTTATGTAAAGATAATGACGGTATATTATGTGTATCAATCGCACAGTAAATGGGATGCCCTTTAAATTCATCTAATATAGCATTTGTAATAGTTTTTCCAACACCACAATTACAATATTTAGAATGAACAATAATATGCCATATATAAATGCTATCATTTTCGCAAAAGTAGTTGCAATTAAATTCTTCTCTTTTCAAAAAATCGTTATGCGGATAAACAACAGCATAACCTAAAACGGTATCGTGTTCGTCAACACATACAAATTTTGTGTAAGTTTTGTCGGTAATACTATTTTTATCAAAAACAAAATTTTTATGATTGTCATTAAAAATATTTAAACAATCATCTAACTTATAATTCTTTTTAATTATATAATTCATATAAGTATTATAGTACTAATATTGAATTTTGTCAATTTAAGTTAAAAAAAGTATCAATTAACAATAATAAAAAAATAAAAACTTAAATAAAAATATTTATAAATTAATCTTTAAAATAAAAATAAATAAAAATACTGAATGAATTACAAAATGTTTGACTAAAAAAGTTGTTTTGTGATATACTAAAAATAGCGAGATAAAAAGGAGTGCGAGATTATGAAAATACAAAAGAATAAAATGCTAGGGGGGGGGGGGGGAAGATAGTTATCTATCTACATCCAATAACAATAATAATCAAGACAAAACTACTT
>CALVZW010000105.1 GCA_944372675.1 uncultured Clostridia bacterium | reverse complement strand
TCTATATCTTGTTGTTTTGGGTTGTTTTGGGTTAAAAAAATAACCGTTCGGTTGTTTTTGTTTTCATTTAAAGTACTTCTTTGACAATTATTTTTAGTTAAATTATCTTTTTTACTAAGATAATTATTTTTAGTTACATCGTATTTTTTATTAGGTAAACAATTAGTTTCAGAATTTTCATTACTCAACAAACTTTCATTATTCAACGAATTTTCATTGCTTAATAAACATTCATTGCTTGACGAATTTTCTTTTTGATTTATCATTTGTTTATTTTTAACAGCATTTTGATTGCCCTTAGGAGCACCACCCTTAGCACCATTTTTTCTATTAGTTTCGCATTTTTGTTGATATTTTTCTTCATCCATTTTTAATTGATTACACATAAAAGTAAAAGCCATTTTAGTAGCATTATCCATATTTAAAAATAAATCATCAACATTTTCGCCTTTAAATGCGGTAAAAAGTGCTTTTAAAAGTTTTGCTTGCTCAAAAGCGTCCAGCATATCAAAATACTGCTCATATTCAGCGTATATTAAAAAACTTTTTTTCATATTTTTAACCCCCAATTATATTATAAATCATACTTTCCACGATTTCAACATTTAGTAACACTTTTAACACAATTTTTTTGTAAAGTGGGGTGTGTAGAGTGTAGGGTGGGATTTCCCTTCTCTTTGTTTTGCAGGTGGGATTTCCCATCCCCCTATGACTGCGAGAAGTATTTTTTTATCTAAGTGAACTACCCGTTCCCTTAGCAACCCTTAGGCAAGGACAGGGTCCTTGACCTGTGGAGCCTTTGGGAAGATAAAGCCAAGTTATGTGCGTTTGCACTTAAACTTTTGTCTTTTGCTACCGCAAAAGTCCAAAGGTTAGGCAAATTATAAGTTCTATTTGTAGTTGGTATAAATAAAAGATATTAGAAAAAGTGAAGTTAGTAAGTTTTATGTTTAATATTTGTACTTGTGAAGTTTTTGGAAATTACATAAATTTAGTGAAGAAAAATTATTTTATTATTAATTTTTGCGAAAGCAAAAAATAAAAATATAAAAAATTAATTTTTACGCACAAACTAAATTTTATGTGCTTTGCCAAACTCTACAGGTCAAGGAAGATTTTCCTTGCACTAGGGGTCGTAGGGGAATGGGAAATTCCCCTACAAAAAAAAATAAATATTTCCCTTAGATAAAAACGAAATTATATATCAAAAAAGAGTAGATAGATATCTACTCTTTTTTGTGTTTTACTTATATTTTATTTAATTGTTAAGATTAAGAATTGATGATATGTTTGCTTGTTTATCGGCATCTACATTATCGTTAATTATTGTTTTAACTGCATCTTGTACTTGTTCATTAGTAAAGTTTTCGCCACCTGAAATAGATTTTTTAAGTTGGTCAAGTATTGTTTGTGATTGCAAATCACATATAACAATGTTATTCTTTGCTAATTCATTAAGCACTAATGTTGAATTGTTAAATGCAATTACGCTTTGTGTTAAAAATTCTAATGTTAATTCTCCGTCATAATTTAGCAAGTTTTTAAAGTCTGTGATTGCTGTAATTTCCTTATCGTAATCAAGGTTTACAAACGAATCACTGTAAGTTGTATTTGTTACTACATCAATAAAGCCTACTAAATTATTTAGTTTTACTTGGTCGAGTGATTGCAATTTTGTTAGTGTTATACCTAAATTGTCTAGTGCTTGTGATTTGTTGTCAATCACTTTTTCAAGGTCTTTAAGTTCATATAAAATGTTAATTGAAGTTGTATTAAATTCAGTATCTGCTAAATCAAATGCATCTATTTTGACTTGCTCATCAACTGTTTTGCCGTTTTTAAGGAATGTTTTTGCTATTCTTGGAACTAATTCGTTGCTGTTTGTTCCTATCGTGTTAATCACATTTACTACATCGGTTGCAGTGAGTGTAGATATGTTATTTAAATCACTTTCGACTTGAAGTAAACTATCAAATGCTGTGCAAATTTGATACCAATTAATTAACTTATTTTCGTTTGCATTGGTGTAAATGTTTTCTGTGTCAAAATAGTTGCAAGCATCAACAATTATATAACCATAATCGGCATCATTTACAACATAGTTTACAAATTCATTATAAACTTCTGTGAGAACTCCGTTTGTAAAATCAAATTTGTTAGATTTTAGGTTGTTAAGTAAATTGCCTAATGAATTTAAGTTTACATTTTTAATGTCTATTTGTGTTTGTTCGCCGTTTGAAATTTCAAGTAGGAATTTAGTAACTTCTGCTATGTTTTCACTTTGGCTAGACAAATCTGTTCCTTGTGGAATGTGTGCAATGGTTGTACCTAGATAGTTATTAAATTCATCTATCATTTGATTAAGTGTGTCAACCGCTAAACCGCTAAAGAGTTTGCTTTCCAAAATTAATTCGGTTAGTTGTGATTTTGTGTCATTATCGAGAGTATCTAAAACTTCGTCAACTGTTTTTGTGCCGTCTACTAATGGCGTCCAAACATCGTTTGCTTTAAGCATATTAATTATTTCTTCGAGTTTGTTAAATTCGGTGATATAGTCAAAGTTTTCGCCAACCACACTGAAATCAATTACTTCATTTATGCTTTCGTTATTTGATAAATAAGTAATAATTCCATTGTAAGTGTTTTTAAATTCAATACTTGATTGTAAAGAATCAAATGCTTGTGCAAAACTATCAATGTTGTTTGCAAAAGTGTCAAGATTGAACGATTCTTGCATAATAGGGCTAGCAACTACTGCTATATTGTTTATTATGTTACTGAATTCTTGTTTTTTAGTACTTAAGTTATTTATAAAGTCATCGATATCAACTATTGTGGGTTCAATGGTAATATTTAATTGAGTTGCAATTAAATTTTGTAATTGATTAATAAGTTTTTCAACACTATTTTGTAAAATTGTTGAATTAAATAAGTTATCTACAATTCTTTCAATAATGGTGTTGTCATTTTTAAATGCGTTTAATACACTTTCAATGCCGTTGCTATCAAACACTGAGTCAATAATATTTTCTTCAATTGCAACATCGAGAGCATTTTGTAAGTGTGTCAATTCTTGTGTCCAGTT
>CALVZW010000104.1 GCA_944372675.1 uncultured Clostridia bacterium | reverse complement strand
TAGAAGAAATAAGAAACAATTTGATTGAAGCAATTAAATTGAGTGGAATATCACAAGTTGAACTTGCTAAAAAGTTAAACATAAAACAACCAACGGTTGCACAATATTTATCTGGTAGAGCAATGCCAAGTTTAGACACTTTTGCTAATATATGTATAATTCTTGATTTAGATGCAAACGAAATATTAAATATAAAATAGACTTTAAATAAAATTTAAATTATAAATCACACTAAAAGAAAATCTAATGACAAGGTGAATATTAATATGATTACACTAGAAGAAATAAGAAATAATTTAATTGAAGCAATAAAGTTAAGTGGTATGACACAAACTGAAATAGCAAAGAAATTAAATATTAGACAACAATCTGTTGGTAAATATTTGCAAGGTATTACAATGCCAAGTTTAGATACTTTTGCTAATTTGTGTGTACTTTTAGATTTAGATGCAAACGAAATATTAAATATAAAAAAATACTAACTATTTTTTTGTGTTTAAAATTGATTAATTATTATGAGTTGCAACTAAATTTAGTGATAAAAAGTTTTTATTATTAATTTTTGCGAAAGCAAAAAATAAAAATATAAAAAAGTTTTTAACTACTAACTAAATTGAGTGTACTTGCCAAACTTCACTGGGCTTGGACCCTGTCCTTGCCTAAAGGTTGCTAAGGGAACGGGTAGTTCCCTTAGATAAAAACTAACTTGTAGTACAAACTACAAATAGAACAATAACCTTTGCTTAACCTTTGACCTTTTGCGGTAGCAAAAGACAAAAGTTTTAAGTGCTAACACAAAAAACTTGGCTTTTACTTTCCAAAGGCTCTACAGGTCAAGGACCCTGTCCTTGTCCTAGGGGGTCGTAGGGGGGATGGAAAATCCCACCCTACACACGCACCCTACAAACGACAAAAAAATTGCACTTTTCGCAATTTTTCTTTTATAATTAATTGTATTTAACATAATTTATGATATAATAATATAAATTACTAGAACTAAGGAGATAGAAATGTCAACATTTTTAAAAGTTGTATTAAAACTATTAGGAGTGGCAATTTGTTCGTTTGTACTAGCAGTAATTGCTGGCGGATTAATAACTGAGCAGAAAGTTGCCTTTACTAAGGAAATAATGACTAATTCATTGACACTAGGTATATTTGGTTTACTTATTTTATTGTACTTTGTTTATCTATTAAACGAAAGCACAAAAGGGCGAAATCCGCTTTTGGGCACAAAAAAAGTTAAAGAAGATAATAACAAGCAGTTCTTTGATTCAAAGTTTTTGACAACTAAAGAATTAAACGGCATTACTACTTTTGCAACTTATTCACAACTAAAAAATGTGAAAGATGGTATTGTAGTTCGTGCTGAACTCAAAGGTTCAACACTTAATGTAAACTTGCGTAAGCCTATTCATACAATGGTAATCGGTACAACCGGTAGCGGTAAAACTACAATGTATGTTGATCCATTTTTACAAATTATGCCTGAAACAAAAACTAAGCCGTCATTAGTTATAACAGACCCAAAGGGTGAACTATATGCTAATCACGCTTACAAACTAAAGCAAAAGGGCTATGATGTAAAAGCACTTAATCTTCGTGATGTCTTTTCATCAACGCGTTGGAATCCTATGGGACGCGCTTACGACATTTATCAAAGAGCAATGCACATTGAAGATGAAGTTATTGTTCATAAAAATCCGCTTCCTAAGGATACAAAACTTTTGCTTTCTTCGGGTGATAGGTCCGCATTTGGCGAAGAATGGTACGAATTTCAAGGTACAGCATATCCTGACAAGCCGTCATTAATCAATGATGTTATGTCGTTTAAAAAAGTTCTTATTTCCGATGCTCAAGAAGACCTTAAAGATATTGCTATGACACTTATTCCTGTTGAAAATCAAAATGACCCGTCTTGGGAAATGGGTGCGCAAAGTTTTGCTCAAGCAGTGCTTTATGCTATGCTTGAAGATTCGGGCAATCCTAAATGCAATATGACTCGTGATAAATTTACACTTTATAACTTCGGTAAAATTGCTTTTTACCGCGACCTTGACCCTGATGACCAATTTAAAACATTAAGACAATATCTTTGTGAAGGGCGGGATAAGTTTAGCGAAGTTCCGCAACTAGCAAACACTGTTGTTGGTGCTGCGCCTAACACAGCGCGTTCGTATGTTAGTGTGCTATCGACTAAACTAGGGCTACTTTCTGATATGGGTATTTGCTATGCTACAAGTGCCGACGAAATGGAATTTGAAAAATTTGACGACAAGCCTACTGCTTTCTTTATAATTATTCCAGATGAAAAACAAACAAGACACGGTATTGCCACTTTGTGTATTGTGCAACTTTACAAAACACTTATTGAATTAGCAAACAAAAACACCAAACACGACCGACAATTATCTCGTAACACTTATTTTGTTATGGATGAGTTTGGTAACTTACCAAAAATTAGTTTGCTTGATAAGATTATTACGGTTGGTCGTTCGCGTGGTATATTTATGATACTTGTTGTACAAAGTTATACACAACTTAACAACATTTATGGTGATAAAATTGCTGATATTGTTAGAACAAACTGTAACATACAAGTATTTATTGGTACGACGGACCAAAAGACGAAAGAAGAGTTTTCGAAGATGTGCGGTAACATTACAGTTAAGACGACATCAAAGACAAAGGGCGAAAAAGATAGTAAAAGCACTTCGACAAGTGAAGCATCGCGTCCGCTTATTTATCCTGAAGAACTTGAACTATTGCCAAAAAATACGGTTATTGTTAAAATGTATCACGAAAACCCTGTAAAAGTAATTATGACACCAGCATATAATGTTAAAAAACTTTACACAATGAAATCGCTTCCTGTTGAATATACACCATCTCGTACTCTTGACGAAGCAAAGATTGCTTACGATATTGAAGCACGAAATCAAGCAATTTTAACTAAGCCTAAAAAAGAGTTTGACCCCTTCGATTTTTAGGTGGTCAATAGATTTTTACACAAAAAAAAACTGCATTTCATATGCAGTTTTTTTGTATGTGTTACGACTTTTTTATCTAAGGGAACTATTCGTTCCTTTTTTTTGTAGGGTGGGATTTTCCATCCCCCCTACGACCCCCTAGGACAAGGACAGGGTCCTTGACCTGTGGAGTTT
>CALVZW010000103.1 GCA_944372675.1 uncultured Clostridia bacterium | reverse complement strand
CCGTTCAATGCTAATTCGTTAATAGTTTTTTGCTCATTTAAGTCATAAATATCTTGTTCCATAGTTTTAATTTTTAAACTACCCGCTTTTCTAATAATTCCACTATCACAATTTAACTCATTTGTAATTAATTTTGCTAAAGTGCTTTTGCCCACTCCATTATTACCAATAATACCAACTTTTTCACCTGCAAAAATTTCAAAATTAACATTGTCAAAAATTTGCTTATCTTTGCAATAACCAAAACTAACATTTTCAAATTTCACAGCACTTTTAACTTTTAAATCGTCAACTTGCAATTTATATTTTATCTCTTTATCCTTTTCCGGCTTTGGCGGTGCATTGTCAATTTGTTGTTCAAGACGAGAAATGCGACTTGCAACCGTTTGATTTAATTTTTTAGCGTGCACCATTGCTTTAGATTTAGTAGTCATAAGTCTTGAATCTGAATTCATACCACCTTGCTTACCAACATTCCTTTCAGCCTTTTCAGCAAACTTTTTGACAAATTCAATATTTTGCTTAATTTCTTTAACCTTTTTTGTGTGTGATATGTAAGCCCGTTCCTGTGCTAACTTAATTTTTTCTTTTTCCATTAAATAACTATCGTAGTTACCAACAAAATCATTAATTTTTGCGTTTTCAATTTCCAAAATTCTATTAACAGTGTCATTTAAAAAATCAATATCGTGTGAAACAACAATAACTGTTCCCTTAAATTCTTTAACTAAGTTTGTTATAACTTGTCGCCCTAATAAATCAATGTGATTAGTTGGTTCGTCAAGCAATAATATTTGCGGATTGTTTACAAAATTTATAGCAAATGCTAGTTTAGTTTTTTCGCCACAAGATAAATTTTCTAAATTTCCTAAATCGCCATTAAAATTCATAACTTTTAAATGATGAAACAATGCGTTACATTTATCTTTGTCGCACATAATATCATATAAATTTTCAAAACTTAAAAATGACGATTGCTTTAAATAGGATATTTCACCATCAACTTTACAAACACCATTAAAATTTTTATCTACACCTGCAATTATATTAAGTAAAGTAGTTTTTCCAACTCCATTATTTCCAATGATACCAACTTTTTCGCCGTCATAAATACTTAAATCAATACTATCGAAAATAACTTTGCCACCAACTTCTTTATGTAATTTTGATAATTGTAACATAATATCTCTCCTTTTGTGAGTTAAAGCACTATAATCTATTCACTCCACAAAAATAGATTTTCAACCTTATTTATTATGTTATATTTAAATTTTAAATTTTTATTTTTAAAACTATTTTATAATTTTTTTATAATATTTTACTTTAAATTTTTATTTAGATTTTAATAATATTTACTTTTAAATTTTATGTTGTTTTTTAATGTTTAAATCTTAATAATTACCATTTTGTAAATTCGTATTAAAATAATAAAAAAATTTTTGTATAAATTTTATATTAAATTTAATTATTGATATTTTTTGATTAAACATTATTTTTTAATTATCAAAATCATAAAACCACAAACAATAACAAAAATCATAAACAATAACAAAAAAATAAGGTTGAACAGAAACTTTGCCAACCTTATTTTTAAGTAACTCATAAAACCACAATACAACTTGCGGAATAATAAACTAACAAAAAATAAAAGTATGACAAAGTATATTAATTTCTTAATATAATCATTATCATACTTTCACCTCCAAAATCTTTTTTTAGAGTATAAAGCATATTTTGAATTTTGTCAATAGTTTTTTTAAAAAAATTAATTATAATAATTTATAGAATAATTAATCATTTATTAAACTAATGCAATAAAAACTTTTTAGTGCAACAAATGAAAATTAATCTTAATATATAAGTTATTAAAATCAAATGTTATTTAATAAAATTGATTGCTAAATTTTTGTTAAAAAAAATTAAATTATTTTCTTTCAATAACATCATCTTTTACTTTGTCAACAACTTTTTCTTGTTTATTAAACATCATATCAACTTCGCTTGCAAGTTTATATGTGTTATTAAATTCTTGTAATTGTATACCATAAATATCTTTTGGCCCATTAACAACTAAATAACCACCTTTTTCGATGTTCATTTTTTCGCCCCAAGGTGCAGTAAAGGAAATATTTTCATCAATTTGCACCGCCTTAACCGAGCCACCTTTTGGTCGATGATATCCTTCACTATCCTTTTCAATTTCATATTTTTTTCTAAAAGTTTTATCTGGAACTATATATTTTTCGCCATCAGGATTAGTAATAATCCAATCAGGTTCGCCAGTTTCAGCATCTTCTTTTACAACATTCTTAGTTTCAACTAAACCATTTTTCATAACAGTAACAATTTCTTGTCCAACTTTGCCTTGTTCAGCACGCACTCTTGCAAACTTTTTGTATTCGTTAAGTTCCGCCCCTTCGCTTACAATATCGTTTACATAATTTGCTACATCTACTTCAATAAAATCCATAATTTATTCTCCTTATGAAAATATAATACCATATTCCATACATTTTGTCAATTAATTGCTTTAGTTTTATCTAAGGGAACTACCCGTTCCCTTGTTTGAAGGGTGAGATTTTTTCCACCGAAAAAATACATTTAACACTAACATTTAGTTATATCTAAGGGAACTACCCGTTCCCTTAGCAACCTTTAGGCAAGGACAGGGTCCTTGACCTATGGAGTTTGGCAAGTACATAAAATTTAGTTAGTGCGTTAAAACCTTTTTATTATTTTTATTTTTTGCTTTCGCAAAAATTAATAATAAACAATTTTTATCACTAAATTTATGCCCTTTTCAAACTCATATAGACAACCACTTTAACTATTTTTAATTTCTAGCACTCACTACAAATAGAACTTAAATTTCCCCTTAACCCTTTGGACTTTTGCGAGAGCAAAAGACAAAAGTTTTAAGTGCAAACGCACCAAACTTTGCTTTTCTTCCCAAAAACTCCACAGGTCAAGGACCCTGTCCTTGCACTAGGGGTCGTAGGGGGATGGGAAATCCCCCTACACTCACCCACTCTCGCATAAGAAAAGGATGGAAAGTCCCATCCTAAAAATCAGTCAACATTTTTAATGTGATTATCAACAAACTTGACGATTTCAACGATTGGTAAAATCATAATTGCAAAGCCAACAACAATGAGCCATTGAGTGAGATT
>CALVZW010000102.1 GCA_944372675.1 uncultured Clostridia bacterium | reverse complement strand
AAAAAAAATAATGTATTATATACGAGTCAGCCAGTCGCAAAGCGGGGTGTAGCGCAGTTGGTAGCGCACGTGGTTTGGGACCATGGGGCCGGGAGTTCGAGTCTCTCCACCCCGACCAGATGGATCTTTAGCTCAGTTGGTTAGAGCAACCGGCTCATAACCGGTCGGTCCGGGGTTCAAGTCCCTGAAGATCCACCAACGCGATTGGCAAAAAAATGGCCTGGTAGTTCAGATGGTTAGAACGCTAGCCTGTCACGCTAGAGGTCGAGAGTTCGAGTCTCTTCCAGGTCGCCATTTATCTAGTGATAACTAGATGCCTCGATAGCTCAGTCGGTAGAGCAGAAGACTGAAAATCTTCGTGTCGGTGGTTCGATTCCGCCTCGAGGCACCAAATCACTTATATTGATGCTAGTGTAGCTCAATTGGCAGAGCAGCTGACTTGTAATCAGCAGGTTGTAGGTTCAATTCCTATCACTAGCCCCATACATCATAATTTTAAATTTCGGTTTAATGTTTATGGTGTAAAAAAAGATTAGCAGTTTATTTTGCTAATCTTTTTTCGTTGTTAAAGAAAACGCGGAATTATCCTGTGTTTTTCTTTAACAAACAAACTATCGGCTAAGCCGGTAGTTGTGCTTTGTTGAACTTTATAAAAGGTAATAACCTTTTTTAATAAATTGGAAATATCATTAAAATTTGTTAGTAATATAAATTAAGATACGATAATTTAGATAAATTAAAATATTAAACATAAATAGTTGCGTTATTTAATAAAATGTAATTTAAAATAATAAAAAATTTTATTGTTAAAATAATAAATTATGCTTTTAGTTTGTTGTTAAGTGTTTTAATAAAAAATTGTTTTTTCTTGTAAAATGCTTGCATTTGTCGAATTATTTATAACAAAAGTCGAATAATTTCTATCGCTTTTGTACATAATCTACAAAATTTGAAAATACACAAAAAAATAATGTAAATTTTACTTGACGACTTAAATTTAAAATAATATAATGATTTTTATAATTAGTAAATCAAAGGAATTTAAAGTTTAAATTTATGTCAACTAATGAAAATAATAATTCACAAAATAATGAAAATAAGTTAGAATTAAATGAAAAACTTGAAAATCAAAATATCGAAAATCAAACAAATATTGCCGAAATTTATGACCAGTTAAATCTCTTTGATGATAACGATAATGATAATGAAAATAATTCTAAGAATGTTCACACTGAAGACGAAAAGAAAATAAGAAAAGTAAAAGAACTTTCAATTTTCACTTTCTCAAAAGCATTGGCAGAGTATATCTTCGTAATAACAAAAAATGCACCAAAACAATATAGGTGGAGTCTTGTCGCAAGAATGCAACAAAATGCTTTAGATTTAATTGAATGTTTGTATCTAGCAAACGCACAAAAGGGCGAGCAAAGATTTGAACTTCAAATTAAAGCCGATAGCAAATTAAAAATAATATCATTTTTAGCGGAAATGTCTCAGCGTATGAAAGTAATTTCAGTGCATCAATATAATGTTTTAGCGAAAAAAATGTATGATTGCAAAATAACATTGTGGGGGTGGATTAAATGTAAAGTTTAATTTACCTCCGGGGGACGACTAACGTTTTAGGAGTTTTGTTCCTGGGCGTGGCTGCGTTCCGGCAATTCAAACAATAACAATAACGCGCGCGAAATCAACTAAAATGGTAACAATAACAACAATAATGTTAACAATACAAACGGCGTGCGTCCTGCGCTCCATCCAGTTCTTGCGAAAGTAAGAATTAAACTAGAAGTAAGTTTAGCGATAGGCTGCCAGAGTGTGAGATGGAGGAGTCGATCTCCCGCCCTCACAAGGGTAAATAAGACCAACTGTAAATAAGTCAACACTGCTTTTAGATTTTGGCTTTGAACGCATTTTTTTGCGTATGTTGGTCATTTTTTTGTAATTAATGAATTAATCTACTTAATTCTTAGTTTAAAAGAATTTTAGTTTTAAAAACTTAAAAAATACAGTAAACAATAATTAATGTCAATCTGTAAATGTTTTGTAAGTTATTAAAATTATTTTTAAGTTTTTTGTATCTTTGAATTAATTTGATTAATTCGTATCATATATTTTTTTACAAAAATAATAAAATTAGTTTTAATTTATAGAAAATTGATAATATTTTATTTATTTTCTTATTTTAAAATTTTTAAATTAATTAATTTATTAAATAAAGTAAATTTAATTTTTCATATTGAATAAGTTTAGATAAATATTTTTTAATCTGAGTAAATGTTTTTTAAATTTATAAATATAAATAAATTGCTTATCAAACAATAAATTGTAATTTTATTGCTAAGTATATTAAGTAATTTTTAATAAATAAAAGTTAAATTAATAATTTACTTGTTTAACAAAGGAGAAAATAGGGTGATTAATAAAGATTTTTCACTATTTTATCATTTTGAGACATTTTATCAAGCACATAAACTTGCTAGAAGATGTAAAACAACAAAAAAACCTATTGTAAAATTTGATTTGGAACAAGGTATCAATTTACATAGATTAGTTGAAAAAATGAGAACAGGTAACTATAAAATTCAAGGTTATCAAAGTTTTTATGTTTACCAGCCAAAGAAAAGACAAATTCAAGCCTTGCGTTATGATGATAGAATAGTTCAACATGTCTTGTGCGATAACTATTTAATGCCATATTTTAGTAAAAAGGTTATTTACGATAATTGTGCTTGTCAAGTAGGAAAAGGGCATCATTTTGCCCTTAACAGAATTACAAAGTTCTTGCACTCCTATTACAACAATTATGGACCTAATGGCTATGTACTAAAATGCGATATTTTAAAGTTTTTTCCTAGTATACCGCATAAGCAAGTAAAAGAAATGTTTGCAAAACATATAGGCGACCCACAAGTTATGCAGTTGTTTAGTGATATTATTGATAGTTACCAAACAACAAATACATTTTTGAAAAAATACGGAATTAAAAGTACAGAAAACTATTATGTCAAGGGTGTTGGCTGGCGTTCAAGGGAAATTGTAAGGGGTGTGCCAATAGGTAATCAAACAAGCCAAATAATAGGAATGGTTTATCTAGATAAAGTTGATAGATTAGTAAAAGAAAAATTGCGTGTTAAATATTATTCAAGATATATGGATGATTTTATATTAATTCATCCTAGTAAAGAGTTTTTAAGAGATGCACTTGAACAAATTTACTATGTAGTAAATA
>CALVZW010000101.1 GCA_944372675.1 uncultured Clostridia bacterium | reverse complement strand
AAGGAATAGACAAGTCTATTCCTTTGGTGAGTAAAAATGGGGTTGAAGCATTGACGAGTAAGGGTTTATACTCGCAAAATGCTCGTGAATGGTGGGGGTGCGGAAAACAAAAAAAGGAATAGACAAGTCTATTCCTTTGGTAGAGATGAATGGACTTGAACCATCGACCCCCACCTTATCAGGGTGGTGCTCTAACCAGCTGAGCTACATCTCTATATAAAAGTGCCAAAATTTAAAGTTTGGTGGAGATGATCGGATTCGAACCGATGACCCCCTGCTTGCAGGGCAGGTGCTCTAGCCAGCTGAGCTACACCCCCTTATTCCTTCAAATTTCGACTTCTATAATTTATCATATTTATTTATTTTTGTCAACAATTTTTTATAACTTTTTTAAATTTTTTTTATTTTTTTATTTTTTTTGTTATTAATCTTATATTTATTTTTTAATTACTTTTGTTTTATTATTTTTTATTTGTGCTTTTTCTTATTATTTTATTTATTGTTTTTTTATTTCTTATGCTTTTTATTTGTATAAAATATTTATTAATAGTTTTTTATAAAATATTTATTAATAGTTTTTTATAAAAAATTTTTTTAAGTGTTATAATGTTTTTAATTTAATAATTACAATGTGAAATATGTTAAATTGAAAATGTTACTTGACTTTTTTATGTGTATATGATAATATATGTTTTGTAAGAAATATTTTAGTTATTAGTCATTTATGCTAATTTTTGCTAGGATAAAATATTTGTTTGCAATAGAAATTTATGAATATTGATTATTTTTATTTATATGTTAATGCAGTTTGCAACATTTTTTTATTAAAAGATTTTTTAAATAATAAATTGTTTTAGATAATAAAAATTTTGTAATGTTTTAATTTTTTTTAATTTTTAATTACATATTTAATTGTTTTACAACTTTAATTTTTATTATAAAATCATTACATTTTATGTTGTAATAATTAAATTGTGTGTGTAAACAAATTAAACATTATAGATTAACTGCTATTAAATATTTAAAATTGTTATTTTTTTTAAACGCAAATTTACTATTAAAGTTACTTTTATTTAATTAACACATTTACTTATTTAATATTATATTATATCAATGAATATTATTTAACAACTATTAATATGTTTTGCTTAAAAAAATTTACTTAACAAATATTTAAGGGGATGAAATGATGAAAACTTTTTTAAAGGACAATGTTGTTGTTTGGATTTGGCTTGCTTTGGCTATTTTTATTGAATTATTTAGTATTTGCTTTACTAACTGTTCACCTTATTTAACAGCACCGTTTTATTATATTTTAATATTGTCTTTATGCGTTTTGGCTTTAACTTTAATGAAAAGCAAGAGATTAAAGGTGATATTTACTAGCATTTTCTTAGTTGTGCAAATTGCACTTTGCATTGGTTTTGTTATTTTATATAATACTAATGGCACAGTTTTTGATTTTAGTATGATTAATCAAAGAAGTGATGCGTTTGGTATGCTTAAGGGAATTTCAATTAATTTGTTACAAATAATTATTTTGTTATCAATTTTGACTTTATATATTGTTGGTTCATGTATATATTTAAAAAAATGCAAGCAAAACGGTACTTTAAAAAGTAATAACAAAAAAGCATACAAGATTGGTGCGGGCGTTTTATGTGCGTTTATGTGCGTTTCAATGGTGGTAACTCCTGTTGTTGATGGCGTTATGACAAGTAAACAAGGTTATGAAAATAAACTTTACAATGATAATTACAGTAAATATCAATCACTTGGCATTACGGCTAATGCTATTTATGAAATGGTAAGCGGTTTGTTTGCGAGCAAAGTTGATATCTCTGATATTGACACGATTGCGAATTATTTATATGGTAATAGTGATGAAAGTTCGTATCAAGCAGACAAGTTATTGCCAACTTCTCAATTTAATGGAATAAGTGCGGGCAACAATCTTATTATGATTATGGTTGAGTCGTTTGACTGGTATGTTTTAAAGTGGTATGATGCTGAAACTATTGCGTCAATTTATCCTAACATTTGCAAGTTTATGGGTGATAGTATTGTTTTTGATAGTTATTATACACGCGAAAAAACTGATACTTCCGAAAATAATGCACTTTTAGGCTCAAATCCTACGGGCAAATATTTAAATTATGATTTCGCTGAAAATGAATATCCTTACGCACTTGCTAATATGTTTAAACACGAATATCCTAATGTAACGGCTAATGCTTATCATCAAAACAGGGGTGAATATTACAACAGAGAAGTAAGTTACAGAAGTTTGGGCTTTGACGATTATTATGACATTGATGATATGGAAGAATTTGGCGTTGAAAACACTTGGGATGGCCATACTTGGCAGTTTAGCGAATTTACGCAAGACAGCAAAGTTATGGAACATATGGTACAACAAATGTTCCCAACTGATGAACAATTTATGACATACTGGTTAACATTTTCAATGCACGGCTTTTATGGTGAAAGAGAAACCTTTAGTAATTTTGTTTATGAAGATGAAGTAACTAATAAAAGTTACGAAAACGGTTATTATGGTTATTTTGATGAGTTAGGCGTTTTTCCACAGGGAGAAAGCGAACAAGATGACTGGCTTCGAAACTATGCTGCTGCGTTAAAAGATTTTGACATTGCGTTAGGAATTATGCTAGATTATTTGGAAGCAAACAATTTACTTGAAAACACTACTATTGTTTTGTATTCCGACCACTGCACTTATTACAACAATCTTATGAGTTTTGGTAAGCATATTGACGATGTTTATAACAGCGAACTTTATAGAATACCTTGTATGATTTATGACCAAAAGTTAGTTGATGCTTATGTTGATGCTTATGGCGACAGTTGTTACAAAAACTTAATTGGCAATGATGTAGACAATAGTTACAAGTTTGTAACTGTAAGTAAATTTGTAAATACTGTAGATTTAATACCTACGATATTTGATTTGTTTGGCATTAAGGCTTGGAATAATTTATATTTAGGCAACTCAATGTTTATTGAAGATGTTGAAAGCATAATATATTCTCGTTCGTACGGCATATTTGTAACAGATGAATTAATTTGTTATTCTGTAAACAATTTACTTTACACTTGCGATGGGTTTACTGATGCTGATTTAGATGACTTTATTGCTAGGGCAGAAAATCATTTGAAAAAGCAAGAAATTTTGGATAAGATTTTTTACTCCGATTATTTTGCTGAATATGAATATATTTATCCTTAATCAAATAAAACTAATACAAATTAATTATAAATGACAATTTAATATAAATAAAAAAA
>CALVZW010000100.1 GCA_944372675.1 uncultured Clostridia bacterium | reverse complement strand
GAATGTTTAATTAATGGCTATAACTGTTGGTCGGATGCCACTGAAATTAAAAAATATGTTAGTTATGTCCCTGGTGAAATTGCTTTTCCCGATTTAAAAACAGGTACCGAATTTTTAAAAGTACAAGCAGAATTGTTGGGCTTAAAAAATATGGATAGGGCAAACTATTTATGTCAAAAACTTCAACTTGACACTTCGGCAAATTTAAAGCGAATGAGTAAGGGTATGAAGCAAAAAACAGCAATAGTTGCTGCTTTTATGGCTGATAAAGAAATTTTAATTTTGGATGAGCCAACAACAGGGCTTGACCCATTGATGCGTGAAACTTTTTTGGATTTAATCAAGGAAGAAAAAGAAAAAGGTAAAACCATTTTTATGAGTAGTCATTTGTTTAATGAACTTGAAGATACTTGCGATAAAGTTGCACTAATTAACAAAGGTAAGATAATTGATATCATTGCACTTAACGATATTGACAATTTGCCAACAAAAACATATAAAATTGAGTTTAATAATGTTGAAGACTATAAAAAATTTATAAAATTAAAATATGAAATACTTGAAACAAAACCTCAGTACAATCAAGTAACAATTAAAATAGAAAATGAGCAAATAAATCGTTTGTTGCGACAATTAACAAAATATTCATTAAAATTTATTGCTGAAATAAAATTTTCGTTGGAAGAATATTTTAGGGGTGTTTTAAAAAAGAATAAGGAGGTGCAAAATGTTTAGTAAAGCATTATTTAAACAGTCAATGAAAGCCAATTGGGTAAAATGGGTGTCGGTTACTACTGCAACTTGTGTAATGCTTGCTATAGTAATTATTGTTTTGGGAAATTTGGCTATTAGTGACATTAGAGATTCTTTGAAAAATATTTTTGTGCAAGCAGACCAAGAATCTCAATTAAAAGAACAGGCTGTAGACGGATATGAATTATATATTAGCACTATTGAATCTTATGACACTTTGCATAGCAATGTAATTAAAGGGGTTTTAGAAACTATCATTAATGATTATCAAAGTAAACTTAATTTAATGCAAGGTGAAGGTGAAATTACAAATGAGCAAAAAGAACTGCTAATGAGTTCTACTGCAGAAAAATATGCTAAGCAGTTATCAAGTGTATTAGGTAGTACTTTTGGCAATGAAGAATATTTAAACAAGTTTTTCTATTATTCGCTTGTTTATTATGATTCGGTGCAAGGCAGTGCAGTAGATTATGATGCACTTATTGATTCATCTTACACAAACACTCTTTATAACATAGTATATATTACTTATTTACAAACATATGAGGGTGCAACTGCTGAAATGGCGGAATTGTCTGCGCAAAGTGCAAAAGATACAGCAACCGTTGCTATTAATAAATATAAAGAGTTTGGAAACACAGTTGAATATGACCAATTAGCACTTCAATATATGAATAACTTAATGTATGAGCAAACTTATAATATGCAAATACAACAAGGCTACAGTGAAGACGATGCTAAAATGTTTGCGGTATCAGTTAAGGTTATAGCAAATACAGCAATAACATCATATCAATTTTATTTAAATGAAGATGGCGTTACAAAAGAACAAGCAAGAACAAATGCTTGTCAAAGTATATCAGACCAAATACCTGAAAAAGTAGCACAAGCATTGACTGAACTTGGTAATATGGATATGTATTCATTAATTATTGGTTCAATTTTCTATAGAATTGCTGGATTATTACTTCCTATGGTCTTTGTAATTATGACCGCTAATGGATTGCTTGCTGGGCAAGTTGATTCAGGTTCAATGGCATATGTATTGTCAACACCAACAAAACGAAGAACTGTAGCAGTTACACAAATGGTTTATCTAGTATCGGCATTGTTTGCAATGTTTGCGCTGTTAACTATTGTCAGTGTAATAGCCGTCTTTGTGTCGGGTGGTAACGACTTTGCAATTAACTACGGACAAATTTTGCTGTTTAATCTTGGTGCATTTTTAACAATGTTTGCAATTGCAGGTTTCTGCTATATGTGTTCTAGTATATTTAACAGAACAAAATATTCTTTGGGATTAGGTGGCGGATTAACAATCTTTTCATTAGTTTGTACAATTCTAGGATTATTTGGGTCAAGTGTAGTACCATCAGCAATGCGAATTGAACCAATGAATTTCTTTAACTACTTATCAATTATAACATTGTATGATACAAATGAAATAATGACGGGTTCTACAGATTTTATTTGGAAGTTTGCAATATTGTTTGGAGTGGGACTTATAACATTTATAATTGGCTTATTCCGTTTTGAGAAGAAAGATTTACCATTGTAGGAGATAAAATTGTGGATAATTTAGAATTATATTATGATATAAGTAACGATTTAGCAAAAATTTTTAATTATACTAAATTTGATATTGAGCGTGCAGTTAATTTGGGAAAAATGCCAGAATTGAATGATGGTCGTGTTTATTTAGAATTTATTAGTTGTAAAAGAATAGTAGAAAGGATTTTAAAATGTGTTGAGAAATTGTATGTAAATGAAAAAGTTAATAATTTTGATATTGAAATTAAAAACCAGCTTATTCAACTTGCAGAAGATGGAGATAGCAAAATAAGAGAGATTAAAACACAAAAATTGAATTATGCACCTATTTTACAAAATATTATAAATTTGTGTCAACAAGGTAATGGTGAAGAAACTTTCTTAGAAGCAAGAAAAATAATAAATAAAACTTTCAATGAAAACAATTATGAAAAGTCAAAACAAGTTCGAACAGTTTTAAATGAATTTCTTTCTAATGTTGAAGTTATTGTAGATAAAGAACTTTTAAAATATAAAAAACAAATTTTACTATATGAAATTGAAAATGAAAAATAATAATTGTTAAAATATACAAAATTAAAAACTTAAAAAGTATAAATAATTAAGAAGCAACAATTATAAATTATATTGTAATTTGAAAATAAAAATTATTTAACTTATTTATAAAATCTTATATTTATTAGATGTATTTTCATTTGACTTAAAAATAGAATTTGTGATATACTAAAAATAACAAGCAAGAAAGGAGTGCGAGATTATGAAAATACAAAAGAATAAAATACTAGGGGGGGGGGGGTAGATAGTTTACTATCTACATCCAATAATAACAATAATCAAAATTTTTGTATAAAACAAAATAGAACTTATAAACAAACACATAATGATAAAAATAAAAAAAGAGAAATAAATACAAAGGAAGAAATTGCACGAATTGCCACCGTTGATTTTGCTAGATTAAATCGTGCAAACAATGGTGATAATATGAATATTCTAAAAAACAATGCAAATTTAAAAACGAAAACAACAAAATTGCTTATAGG
>CALVZW010000099.1 GCA_944372675.1 uncultured Clostridia bacterium | reverse complement strand
ATATCTATTTTTATTTTTTTGCCCACTATTAGTGGCGTTATGAATGTTGTTACAAATATTACTATGCCGATTGCTACAACTGCACTTATTAATGCTATGTTCATTGTTGTTAATACTAAATTTACAAATAATATTGGTACGACTGCTATAATTGGCCCGATATATGGTATTACATTCAAAAATGCCATAAATAATGCTAGTTCAAACGGCATTGATGATTTGCTGATTATTAGTCCTATTGTTACTGTTAATAATATGATTATGCCTTCAATTAGTTTACTAAAACCATAGTCAACAAAAATTCTATCTACTTTTTGTACATATTCAACTCGTTTGCGTACTTGCGTTGGGGTTTTAAATGTTGTGTAATAATCGTATATTGCTGATTTATATTTATCAATATTTAAAAGTATTAAAAAGCCAAATACTAACCCGATTAATGTTAAGTTAAATATATTTAATAATTGTCCGCCGACTGTTGAAACAACTTGTGGTATTTGTCCTTGATATGAATTTAATTTATTTAATATTTTATCAAGTGTTTCATCTATGCTGTTTTCTGTTATAAAATTTTGTAAAAATGGCATTTTTTCAAGGGCGGTTGTTAGTTCGTTTTTTACTTTATTTATATATGCGTCCGAATTTGTTATTACATTTTCAATTACTGATATTAGTTTTGGAACTATTAACCAAAATATGCCTACTATGAGTGCTAAAAATAATATAAACACTATTATTAGTGAAAGTGTCATTCTGGCTTTTTGCGGATTTTTTGCGTTTTTAAACCAATTTTTTAACAATTTATTTGCAATTATTTTGCGTGGCTGTTTTAAAAAATATACTATTAATATTGCGACAAAAAAGGGTATTAATCCTTTTAATAATCTTGTTAGTACAAAGTATATTGGTTCAAATAGTAATCCTGCGATTATTAATGCACTTGTCAAAATTGCTAGATAAGTTAGATACTTTCCTAAATTACTTTTTTTAGGGTTAGTTAATACTTTTTGATATTGTCTTTTCATAAATTAATTTTATGTATTAATAACTAAATTATACTTTGTGTAAAGATAAAATGTGTAAAAAGGTTGAGTATTCGACAAATGTTTTTAAAAATTATCAAAAACACTTATGCTAAATTTAAGAAAATTTATGCAATTTATTGTATCATATAATTAACAAATTGCGGAGGTTTTTTATGAATGGAGATTTAAAGTTATTGAAAGCCGATGAACAAACTTTGGATGAACTTAGTGTTTATTTACCTGAGGGCAAAATTTTACAACAACTTGCCGATTTCTTTGCTGTGTTTGCTGACACTACTCGTATTCGTGTACTTTCTGCTTTGGCTTTGTCGGAGATGTGCGTTAGTGATATTTCAAATATTTTAGGCATTAATCAAACTACACTTTCTCATCAATTAAAAATGCTCAAAACACAAAAACTTGTCAACTCTCGCAGGGAAGGTAAGATTATTTTATATAGTGCTTCAAACTATGTTATTAATGACCTTATGTTATCGGGTATTGAACATTTACTTGAAAGACGGTAATTTTTGTTGTTTTGGTGTTTTTTCTTTTTAAACTAAATTATGATTTAGTTTTAATATTTTTGATAGTAAATTTATTTGTTTTATTTATTTATTTATTTAGTTTATATAATTTTTTATTAATGTAATGCGATTAAAAAAAAATTATGTTTATAAAATTATAATTTGAAATTAAACTATTTTTTCAAACTAAAAAAAAAATAATTAAAAAATAATTTAAAAATCTTAACAATTTACAAAAAATTAAATTTTCACAATTTTTGTTGATAAAGCATATATACTTACAAAGTGGAGGGTAGTATGGATTATCAACTTTTGATTTTATTAGCGTTATTAATTTCGATTTATGTTACAAACTCTAATATTGATTTATTTACTAACACTAATTTCTTGTTGTTACTTTTGTTAGCACTTGGGGCTTACGGCATAAATTCTACTAATAATTGCAGAAATAGATTTTTTTCTAATAACTTTGTTTAAAAATTTTGATGATATTTTTAAGTATAGATTTTTTTCTATACTTTTTTTTAAAATATTTGTTATTAATGATAAAATTTGTTATAATAACACTAACAACGGAGAATAGCATATGAAAAGTGTAATTAAAAGTAAAAGTGTTTGTTATATTTTAGTTTTTGCAATAATATTATTTACCGCTTTATTGTTGAGTGGTTGTGATAAAAATAAAGTTGTTGATTTGCAAATAACTTCTTTGCCTACCAAAACTACATATTTTGCTGGTGAATATTTTGAAATTTATGGTTTGATTATTACTGCTGAATATGCCGATGGCTCTTTTGATTCGATAAAGTTTGCTGACAACAATGATTCTCAAAATTCTGGATACACTTACGATAAATATAAAACACCGCTTAAAGTTGATGATACTTGTGTTACATTTAGTTATGGTGGTAAAACTGTTAGTGTTGAAATTGATGTTATTAAAAAAACTTTATCTGCTCCTAACATTGAAAATCTTAAATATACAGTAACTTCAAACTCAATTACTTTGGGTGTTATAAGTAATGCTGAATACAAGATTAATGACGGCGTTTTTAGAGATAGTAATTCTTTTGGCGGACTAAGTCCTAATAAAGAATATACCATTTACATTAGGTTTAAAGAAAGTGATTACAATTATGCTTCACCTGAGGCAAGTATTAAAATTACCACTTTAAAAACGACACAAAATGCTATTCCTGAAAGTCAATTAAAGGTTGACATACTTTCGCCAACTTCTTTGTGTGTTGGGTACATTGATGGGGCTGAATACAGTGTTGACGGCGGAAAGACTTATCAAGACAGCAATGTATTTAATAATCTTGTTACGGGGCAAAAATATCAAGTTTGTGTGCGTTTAAAGGAAACTGAAACTTGTTATGCTTCGCCTACGACTTCGGTTACAATAGTACTTAATTATGAATAAGAAAAAGGAGTTTTCTTTTACTAAGGAAATTCCTTATTTTTTTGTTAGCAATTTTCTATTTGATAAAAATTTTTAAGTGTGGTATAATAAACTTATGGATAAGATAGAAAGAATAAAGGAAAAGTTACATAAGTTGCCGATTACAAGCGGTGTTTATTTAATGAAAGACATTGACGGGCATATTATATATGTTGGTAAGGCGAAAAATCTTAAACGCAGGGTAAGTTCGTACTTTTTAAACACTGAAAAAACGGTTAAGACAACTGCTCTTGTTGAAAATATTTATGATTTTGACTACATTTTAACTCCTAGCGAATTGGATGCTCTTGCTCTTGAAAGTACTTTGATTAAAAAACATCAACCGTTTTACAATATTTTGCTAAAAGACGGCAAGGCATATCCATATATTAAAATTAAATACAAGGAAGATTA
>CALVZW010000098.1 GCA_944372675.1 uncultured Clostridia bacterium | reverse complement strand
TCAACAAACTTGACGATTTCAACGATTGGTAAAATCATAATTGCAAAGCCAACAACAATGAGCCATTGAGTGAGATTGAGTTGAACAAGATTAAATACCGTAGCAACCGCTGGCACTAACGCAATAAATAAAGTTAGTGCAATACCAACAAATATCGCTAAAATGAACCACTTGTTAGTAAACGGATTGCTCTTAAATATTGAAGAATGCGATTTTACATTCAACATATGAAGCATTTGCATTAAACAAATCGTCAAAAATACCATAGTGTTAGCAACTTCCGCACTAAAATAAATATGAGCAATAGTAAACACTATCATTGAAATAATAATCTGACAAGTTGACTGATAAATTATTGCCTTGCCAACTCCATCACTGAACACCGATGCATCTAACTTGCGTGGCTTTTTCGTCATTATGCCCTTTTCAATCGGTTCAAACCCCAAAGCAATAGCAGGTAAAATATCAGTCGCTAAGTTAATAAACAGTATTTGCAACGGCAAAAGGAATATTGAATTAGGAAATATAATTGTCGCCAAAACCAAAGCAACAACTTCAGTTATGTTCGTACTAAACAAAAATTGTATAGTTTTTTGTATGTTAGCAAAAACACGACGCCCTTCTTCAACCGCTATGACAATAGTAGCAAAGTTGTCATCAGCCAAAACAACATCAGCAACATCTTTTGTAACATCCGTACCAGTCAAGCCCATACCAATGCCAATGTGTGCAGTTTTAAGACTAGGAGCATCATTGACGCCATCCCCCGTCATAGCAACAACCTTGCCTAAACTCTTCCAAGTCTTGACAATTCGCACCTTGTTTTGCGGACTAACCCTTGCGTAAACTCGAATTTTTGTAATTTTCTTAGCAAACTCTTCATCACTAATGCTATCGAGTTCAGCCCCCGTCATAACTTGCGATTGACTCTTTGCAATACCTAGTTCCTTAGCAATAGCAAACGCAGTGTCCTTGTGGTCGCCCGTAATCATAACAGGAATCATACCCGCCTTCAAACAAGTTTTAACTGCATTGCGCGCTTGCGGACGAGGTGGGTCTTGTAACCCAACCATTCCCAAAAACACCAAATCGGTTTCAATTTCATTAGGAACAAACTTTCTTACAACCTTTTTAGCAAAAGCCAAAATTCGTAAAGCATCTGCCCCCATATCCTTGACAACATCATTTATTAGCATTTTGTAATGAGTTGTTAAAGGTTCAATTTTTCCATTAATTAAAATGCGACTACATTTGTTAATTAAATTATCAACAGCACCTTTTGTGTAAATAACTTGATTTGCCCCTTGCGTATGCACCGTAGACATAAGTTTGCGGTTGCTATCAAAAGGAATTTCACCGACACGCATCAAACTAACACCACTGTCGTTTTTGTGATAATTTAGTTTATTTGCAAACTCAACCAAAGCCGTTTCAGTAGGGTCGCCCTTAATCTTTGAACCCATTATAACACTATCGTTACAAAGTATCATACAGTTTAAAAGTTCTTTTTGCCCAAGTGTCAAATTTTCGTCAAAAGTTTCAAAACGGTCGCCAACAAAAACACTTTTTACAACCATATTGTTTTGAGTAAGTGTACCCGTTTTATCTGTACAAACAACTTCGCACGCACCCAAAGTTTCCACCGCGTGCAAGCGTTTAACAATAGCATTGCGCTTACTCATTCTTGTAACGCCAACCGCCATAATAATTGTTACAACTGCAGGCAAACTTTCAGGAATTGCCGCAACAGCAATGGCAACCGCCGTCATAAAACTATCCATAAAGGATGTGTTAGTTAATAACAAATCTAAGAAAAAGATAAGTGCCGCCACCGCTAACACAACTACAGTTATAAATTTTCCTAATTGTGCTAAATTTTTTTGTAAAATTGTTTGTTCATTATCAGTAGATTTCAACAAATCAGCAATTTTGCCAATTTCAGTATTGCTACCCGTTGCAACAACAATACCAGCCCCACGCCCATTGACAACAGGACAACTTGAATAAGCCATATTTTTTCTATCACCCAAAGGTAAATCTTCCTTTAAGTTCTGCTCTGCTAATTTATCCACCGCCTGCGATTCGCCAGTTAATGACGATTCATTTATTTTTAAACTAACCGTTTCAATTAAATATAAGTCAGCAGGAATAATATCCCCTGCCTCAAAAACCACTTTGTCGCCAACAACCAAATCTTCCGCAGGAATAATAACTTGCTTGCCGTCCCGAATTACCTTGGCCGTCTTTTGCGATAACTTTTTTAATTCTTCAATAGCGTTTTCCGCTTTTTGCTCTTGTATGTAACCAATTATGGCATTAAAAATAACAATACAAACAATGATTATTGAATCAATATATTCATCAGTATGTTCCGTCAAACTCACAACAAGCGAAGCAATGGAAGCAACAATTAAAACTATAATCATCGGGTCTAAAAATTGAGCCATTATCTTTGAAAAAGCCGATTGCTTGTGCGGTTGAGGTAAAGCATTTTTGCCTTGTTTTTCAAGGCGAACCTTAGCAGTACTACTACTTAACCCCAAATTTGTAGTTTCATAATTAGAATATATTTCCGCCCTAGACATTGTATGAAATTGTTTCATAGCCCCTACCTTATCTTATTTAAATATCTAAAATTTACTTTCCCCGTTATATCAATATATGATTTTATTAGTACTTATATAATAGCAAATCTAAAAAATATTTACAAATAACTAACACCCTTATTTAAAACTTTTCAAAAATTAACACTTATAAAACTACTATTGTAACAATACTTAAAATAAGTAAATACAAAGCAAACCATTTGTATTGCACCTTTTCAACAACTTTAAGCATAAGTTTAATACCAAATATCGCACAAACAAAAGCCACCACACCACCAATAATCATTTCAATAACATTGACATCATTTAAAATCACAGTAAAATCTGCCCTAACTAATTCAAACACTAAAGAGGCAATAATAATAGGTATACTCATTAAAAATGAGTAGTCTAACGCGTCTTTTTTATTAATACCCATAACAATGCCCGCACATAACGTTGTCCCACTCCTTGAAATACCAGGTAAAATAGCAAGTCCTTGAAAAATACCCAGCATAAACGAATGTTTAAGATTTACATTGCTATATAAATAATTTTGTTTTTGATAGTATCTTGAAATATATTCCGTCAATGCTAGGAAAATAGCGGACAACAAAAAGCCCCACGCAAGAAGCGTACCACTGAACGCACTTTCAAAGAAGTCAGCAAACAACAAAACAATCAAACAAGTAATTGCGGTTGTGATAATTAAATATAAAACAATCGGTTGAAAAGGATTTTTTAACATCTGCCAAAGTTTTTTGCGATAGTAAATAACAACGGCAAGCAAAGTCGCACAATGTAAAACAATATTTAAAAACAATGACGCATCACTAATATTAAACAAATTTTCAAGTAACACCAAATGCCCACTACTTGAAACAGGCAAAAACTCCGTAAGTCCCTGCACAATACCAAGCACGATAATTATTAAAATATCCATTTTCACCCCTT
>CALVZW010000097.1 GCA_944372675.1 uncultured Clostridia bacterium | reverse complement strand
GCTGATATTAAAGCACACGAAAAAATTGTTCTTAAAAGTAAGGATGCTTCTAATTGTGTTAAATTTGCGATTAATGTTCCAAATGCTAATGTTGAAGCACACATGAATGTTATTTTAAAATCGAAAGATTATAAAAGTTGTTATGAGTTTATAAAACATTTTTCGCAATATGATATTACAAAATTTGAGAAAGTTGTTTTAGATAGTAAGGATGTTGAATACAATTATTTATTTGCAAAAAATATTAAAGGTGCTGACATTAAAGCACACGAAAAAATTGTAATTGAAAGTGGAAATCCTATAATTTGTTATCAATTTGCAAAAGATGTAATAAATGCTGATATAAAATCCTTGGCATCTATAATTTTAAATAATAGAGATTCAGAATTTAATTTCTTATTTGCAAAAAATGTAATAGGTGCTGATATTAAAGCACATGAAAAAATTGTAATAAATAAAGGTAGTGCTGAATTTTGTTATCAATTTGCAAAAGATAT
The DNA here is from genome assembly GCA_944372675.1 of uncultured Clostridia bacterium. Lineage (GTDB taxonomy): Bacteria > Bacillota > Clostridia > Christensenellales > UBA1242 > CAKVOD01. Next base: position 3,086 of record CALVZW010000097.1, on the reverse strand, counting down.
AAAAAATGCTGATATTAAAGCACTTGAAAAAGTTGTAATAAATAGTGGTAATGCTGAGTATTGTTATAAATTTGCAAAGGACATAAATTGTGCAAATGTAAATGCAATGGCTGAAGTAGTTTTAAAAAGCAATAACGCAAAAATTAACTATTATTTTGCTAGAGATATTAACTTTAGCGACATTAAGAGACATAGAGAGATAGTTGAAAAATTTGGAGATAAAAATTTATTAAAAGAATTTGATGAAAAAGTTAAGAGCGATTATGAAAAATTAAAGTCAAATTATAGCCAAAGTGATTTATATGAAAAAGTTAATGATGTAAAAACAAATCAAAGTGTAAATAATGTAAATGAATTTATTTTTAAACCATTAAGTAATGATGAATTGTTAAGTGTCTATGTTCAAAATAATAAAAGTGTATTTTTGCACGGACCGAGTGGAGTAGGTAAGTCAGCAAGAGTAAAGCAACTAGACCCTACAGCGACAAGAATAACATTGCGACCACAAATGAACCCTGAAGAAGTAGACGGCACACTAAATCGTGAAACTGGAGAATATATACCGCCATTATGGTACATACAACTATGTGAAAAATGTGAAAAAGAACCAGAAAGAAAACACATATTATTTATAGATGAGTTAACGAATGTAAAACCAACAGTACAAAGTTTGGTTTATAGCATTGTGTTAGATAGAGCAGGAAAAGATGGACTATGGCCACTGCCAGAAAATGCGGTAGTAGTAGCGGCAGGAAATGAAAGCCAAGGTAATTTAGCCGCATATCCATTAACAAATGCATTGTTTAGAAGATTTAATCACATATATTACGAAATAGACAAAGATAGTTGGTTAAATTGGGCAATGAATAAATTTGAAAAATCTAATAATACTGTTATACATCCAGCAATTTTAGCATATATAATGTGTCGAGATGAAAGTATACTTAACCAAGAATTAAATGAAGAAAATCCACATATTGTAACTGACCCGAGAAAATGGGAAATGGCAAGCGAAATACTTTACCAAACAAAAAATCCTTACGCATTGTTGCCAGCAATAGGGGAGACATTGACAGCAGATTTTGTAAGTTTTGCAAAATCTATGAGAATTACTGTGCAACAAATAATTAATGAAGAATATAACAAAGAAGATTTTATAACTTTAGATATTTCACAAAAATACGGTGCAATAGCAGGTTTAACATTTGCAAGAGAAGAAGAGTTGCCAAAAGTTCGAGAATTTATCAAAGACAATTTAGGTAAAGAATTATTAGCAACTTATGACACATTATGGATAAGAAATGACCCAGAACGAGCAATGATAATAGGCGAATTGCGAAAGAATAAGAAAGAAATAGAAAAAGAAATGTAAAGAATAATGATAAAATAAAATTGCAGTATTAGAAAAAATTATACAATTGATTTAAGTTGTATAATTTTTTTTTTAAATATTTTACAACAAAATTATAAAAATTTAATAAGTAAATAATTAGTTATTGTTTATTAAATTAGTTTATAAAATGATATTGAAATTAATATTAAATTATGATAAAATATATAAAATGAATTTATAAATTGGAGACAATAAGAATGGACGCAGAAGAAATGAGAATACTACAAAGTGGAAGTGCGCAATCTAATTATGAATACGCTTTAAATAATCCTAATTGTGATGTCAGAGCACACGGAAAAGTGGTAATAAATAGCGGTGATCTTAAATACAATTACTATTTTGCTAAAGACATTAAAGGAGCAGATGTCAGAGCACACGGAAAAGTGGTAATAAATAGCGGTGATCTTAAATACAATTACTATTTTGCTAAAGACATTAAAGGAGCAGATGTCAGAGCACACGGAAAAGTGGTAATAAATAGCGGTGATCTTAAATACAATTACTATTTTGCTAGAGACATTAAAGGGGCAGATATTCAAGCACATAGGAGAGTAATTGAAAAATATGGAATGAAGAGTTTACTTGATGAATTCGATAGAAAAGTTAAATGGTCAAAAAACAATTTAGACTATGGTAAGGAAGAAAATACTTATAAGAAAAAAGATTTTAATAAAAGCAAAAATAAAATTAGCAACCCATATCAATTTGACTACAAAGAACTTAGTAATGATGAGTTATTGAATGATTTAGTACAAGCGAATGTGAGTGTATTTCTACACGGACCTAGTGGAGTGGGTAAGTCAGCGAGAGTAAAGCAATTAGACCCGACAGCAACAAGAATAACATTGCGACCACAAATGAACCCTGAAGAAGTGGATGGCACACTTAATCGAGAGACAGGAGGATATATACCGCCATTATGGTATACACAACTATGCGAGAAATGCGAGAGTGAACCAGATAGAAAGCACATACTATTCATAGATGAGTTAACGAATGTGAAGCCCACAGTACAAAGTTTAGTATACAGCATAGTACTAGATAGAGCAGGAAAAGATGGACTATGGCCTTTGCCTAAAAATGCAGTAGTAGTAGCAGCAGGGAATGAAAGTAAAGATAATTTAGCAGCATATCCATTGACGAACGCATTATTTAGAAGATTTAGCCATATTTATTATGAAGTAAACAAAGAAGATTGGCTTACTTGGGCAACAAAAGTAAATAGCAGTATGGAAGGGAAGAAGATACATCCAGCAATAATAGCATACATAATGAGCAAAAAAGATGTACTCAATCAAGACTTAGATGAAGAGAACCCAAAGATAGTAACAGACCCAAGAAAGTGGGAGATGGCAAGTAAGGTTTTATATGCAACAAAGAACCCTAATTCATTATTACCATTAATAGGTGAAGAATTGACAGCAGATTTTGTAGACTTTGTACAACAAATACAAATAACGCCACAAGACATAGTAAGTGGGAATTATGACGAAGAAGATTTTAAAGAATTAAACATATCACAAAAATTATCAACATTAGCAGGACTAACAATGGCACAAGAAAGTGAACTAGCGTTAGTGAGAGAATTCATTAAAGATAATTTAGGCAAAGAACAATTAGCAACTTTTGATACACTTTGGATAGGCAATGACCCAGAAAGAGCAATGATAATAGGTGAATTGCGAGAGAATAA
>CALVZW010000096.1 GCA_944372675.1 uncultured Clostridia bacterium | reverse complement strand
ATAATTGTATATTGACAACATTAAACTTGTTTGTTATAATAAAATAAGGAGAAAAAAGAATGGCAAAGCAACAAGTAAAGAAGCAATCAATATTAGATATTGTAGTGAATGCTACAAAAAGAATGGCGAAGGATAAGAAGGTAGATATCAATTTTTATGACGAGAAATATGCACCATATTTTGCGGACTTTGTAAGAAGAACAAGTGGTAAAAGAAATCTTACAGACAAAGAGTGTTTAGATAAGTTAAATGATGACTTTTTAAGAAATGTTAATGGTGGGTTATTAAAAGACTTCCATAGAGAAAGAAATATATCACAAGCATATACAATATACAAAAATGTAGTAGCGACAGCAGAGACAAAGTTAGCGAAAGAGTATGGCGAAGACAATTATTATGAATTGGAAAAGTCAAAGAATACTTTTGCTCGTTTAGCATTCAAAGAGTTTGAAGAATGGCAAAAGGTGAAAGACAAACAATTTCAAGAGTTAGCGAAAGTTAGTGAAGCGGTGTACGCTATGCAACACAGCAAGAACCCTATGAAAGAATTAAGCCAAAATGGTTTAGTTATAACACCAGATATGGTACAAACATTGTTATTTGTGGTACCTTTGATTACTGGGGGCATTGGGGGTGGAGTTTTTGGATTCGCTGTTTCGCGTAGTGGTGCATTTTCACTTATATGCGTGCCTCTAGGACTTTTAGTAGGAGCGATGGCGGGGTTGATTATTTATGCTATTTTTGAGGAAAAAACACCACAAGAAAATATGGATGAATTATTAAATAGTTTAGCAAAAGAATATGGATTTAGTAGTGGTGTAGAATTAGTAGATGCAATTAACAAAAGTACATACTCATACTTAACTGAAGAAGAAGCACAATCAATGCATAATTATTTACTTGAAATAAGTAGAGACAGTGTAGCAGTAAAAAATGGTTTTGAAAACTTTGATGACGCAATGAACGCTATAGATAATGCAAAAGTTGAAGAATTTTTGTATCAAGACACTGCATTAGATAATTTAGCAAGCGAAAGGCAAATAGCGCTTGAAAGCTTAGCTCAAAGAAACGCCTTAACTAATTATGATGATATGATAAAGTATCTAGAGAATCATAAAATATTAGTTGGCGAGACAAGTCATGTAGGATTAGGTGGAGCAGGATGGTCAGAATATTCTTATGATACACCGACTGCAAGAGCGATAGCAAATCAACTTGATTATGTTGACCATTATTATACTAGTAAGATAGAAGGTATTAATTCACAAATATGGCCACAAAAGATAGAAGTCATTAATGATGAAGCATTGAATGATTTAGCATTAAAATTGAATGCACAAGAAGTTGTAGTTAATGCTTCATACGAGAATCTAATAACAGATGATGCGAATGTATTTTATTCACCAAGCCTTGTAACACAAAATATGGGAACAGAAGTAATTGACATTGCGAATCAATTTGGCGAAGATACAGTTACAACGCACACTGACCAAGGTAATATAGTAATAGGAAGCAAAGCAAGCGAATTGAATATTGATAATGTAGACACACAAAATCTAAGTGATAGTGTTATAGACAATGTAGATAATGCAATGCAAGCGGTAGAGATATCACCAGTAGATATGCTTGCAGGAGCGGGAGTAGGTGCAGGTTTAACAGTAGTTTTGAAGAACGGAAAAGCGATAAAAGATGCAGTCAAGACACACAAAGCGAATAAGAAAGCAAAGCAGATGAAAGAGATAGAAGAGCAAATCGAGAAAGACATAGAAAGATAGTTAAAACTCTAAAAATAAAATGTAATAACTATTTTATTGATAGGTAATATGACTTAAAAAATTACAAGGCAAATGACATAATGTTATTTGCCTTTTTTGCATAGTTTTATTAATAAAATAAAATTATAAAAATAAAATAATAATTAATTAATAAACCTTTAAATAAATAAACATTAATGATAAAGAAAATTTAAAATAACTATTGCATTTTTTAGCATTTTGTGGTAAACTATTACCAACTAAGGAGATTGTGTATATGGCAACAGAAAAGAATGATGCAAAAGATTTTGAACAAACTAATGATTATACTAAATTGCCTTTTGAAGAAAGGGTAAATTATGAAACCAAAAGCATTAGAAAATTTTTAAAAGGAAAAACACCTTTAAATATGCTTTTGAATTGTCAAAATTATTCTGAAAATAAAGAATTATTTGCAAATTTAAATTCAGGAAAAACTTTAAATCGTATGACTTTAAAAGATTTTGTTTTGTATGTAACTGCCCTAAGGACAACAACTGGACAAAATTTTGATTCTATGCTTAGTACAAATGACATATTTGAAAAAAATCTTAAAATTGCTTCATATGCTACACCAGTTTATGATAATAATGGCAAGGCTTACTATGATTTAGCATATGTAGAAAATGTTGATGAAGAATTTAAAGTCTTTGGCAATGAAAAGTTAACTTTTGAATACAGTAAATTGTGCGACAAAGAAGTTAAAGATTCACTTGATAAAGGACTTGATAATAATAGAGTAGTTGACATATGTAATAAACTATCTAAAATTACTGGTATTAATTTAAAATTGGCAAAAGATATTGAAGATACTAATTTTGTGGCTTCAAAGTTTACTTCATTAAAGCACAATATTAAAATGAATTTAAGGGGTGGAGCATTTAATTCGCTTGGTGGCGATTATTATGTTAATGATGAAAAGTTTAATGGCACTGAAATTTTATCAAAGTATATTTATCGTTGTGCAATGATGGCTCTTGATACTAATTTTGATAATTTTAAAGAATATATTTTAAGTGATGAACTTTTTACTAATCTAGATGATGATGCAAAAGAAAATTACATTACGATGTTTGAAAATCAATACAAGTCATCCAATGTACAAAGATATATGCATTCAATTTGTGCTGATTTAGTTTCAAGCGAAATTGTTAAGACTATTGAAGGTTTAAGCCCACAAGAAAGACTTACTTTATCACAAGCATATTTATTAAGTGCTACTCAAAAAATAAATGGTATGGGTAGTTTTGCAACTAATTGGGCATATTCAAAGTTTGTTTCAAAAAATGTTATTGATGCAGTAGAAAAATATTATGAAAATGCTAATTTTAAAGCACAAGACATAGTTAAGTTTAATGAAAGTTTATCATTTAAGCCTTTGTTTGAGTCTTACGATAAAAACCAAGCAATCTTTGGAGAATATAAGTTACCATATGTTGAAGGTTTTAATTATTCGTCAACTATAGATGAAAAAACTAAAACTAAAGAAAAGTCCGAAGATAGTTATAAATTAATGTCAAGAATAAAAAAGAATCCTAAAAAAGAAAATACACCTAAGGAAAATCCAACAACTCCTGAGGACAAAAAGGGTGAAGCACATTATGTTTTTGACCACTCAACAGGTAGTTGGGTTAAAATGGATGAGCAAGAAGAAAAAGAAGAATCTTTTGCTCAAAAAATTGACAAGCGTTTAAAGAGAAGTCAACCTGAGAAAAAAGAAGAGGATACTTCATCAACAAATGAAGCAGAAGAAATACCTTTTACACCAGTTGGTAGATATGTAAATCCTGCTTTTGCATC
>CALVZW010000095.1 GCA_944372675.1 uncultured Clostridia bacterium | reverse complement strand
ACATTCATTTCATCATTATCATTAAACATATTTAAATTATATCAAAAACCCTTGCACTTGACAAGGGTTTAAATGAATATTATTAAATTTTCTATTTTTTAATTTAGTAAATTATAAAACCTTTTTAAAAATATTTGACATATTTTTTTCATTTTTATCAACATTTAAAATTTATAATTAAAATAAAATTAACTTGTTTTAAAATATTTATTAAGTTAAAATTTAATTATTTATTAATAAACAAATAAATTTTAATAAAATGAAAAGTAAAAGTCATTGCTACATTCTTTCAGGAACTTTAATTGCAAGAATATCTAAAAATTCTTCATTAACTTTTGAAACTAAAGAACACAATTTAAGATACGATTTTTTCTTGCTTTCATCACTTTCAGTTAAAATTTTTGTTTGAGAATAAAAGTTGTTAAATGAATTTGACAAAACAAATAAATAATCACAAATAACATTCAATGCTTTTTGTTCAAATGCCCTTTGTAAAACAACAGGTGCTTTTATTAAGTTTAACAATACATCAATATATGACTTATTGTCAATGTCGAGCAACTCAAAATTTTCAATATCACTCATCTGTGCCTTTTTAATTACAGAATTTGCCCTAACCGTTGTATATAAGATATAAGGACCAGTCTTCCCTTCCAAAGCACAAAATTTATCAATATCAAATATGAAATCAGTTTCTCTATTATTGCTTAAATCGGCAAATTTTAGTGTAGCACTTGAAATAATATCGCAAATCTCATCATTAACTTCATTGTTGTCAGCCATTTTGTTTCGTATTTCAGTTTTTACATTATCAATCAATGTTAAAGCACTCATAACTCCGCCGTCTCTTGTTTTGAAAGGCTTTCCGTCCTTACCATTCATAGTACCGAATGCAAAATGAGTGAAAGTAGTATTTTCGTCAACATAATTGGCTTTTTTAGTCGCCCTAAATAGTTGAGTAAAATGTAAAGATTGTCGGTTATCTGCTACATACCAATATTCTTGCGGACTAAATCGCTTTTGACGATTAACAATAGTTGCTAAGTCGGTTGTTGAATACATAGCCGCCCCATCCGATTTTAACACTAAAAATGGTGGCACTTCAACTTTATCATCTAAATTTGCAACATCAATAACAACCGCACCTTGACTTTCGTATGCTACTTTTCTATCAAGTAAATCTTTTACCATTGGAGCAATTAAATCGTTGCAAGTGCTTTCACCTTCATATAAATCAAATGAAACATTTAAAAAATCATAAGTTTTTAACACTGGTTTCATTGATTCAGCAACAAACAATTTCCAAAGAGCCACAAAGCCAGCATTTCCGTTTTGCAGTTCATAAGTATATTTTCTACATTTTTCCAAAAATGCTTCATCTTCCTTACATTTAATATTTGCAAGCGGATAAATTTCTTCTAAGTCCTTGTATGTTACTGGAGATTGTGTTGGATATTCACCCTTAAAATTTTCATCAAAAAAAGGTAAATTAGGCATCCTTTCTTCAATGCCAGCAATAACCATACCCATTTGACGCCCCCAATCGCCAAAGTGAACATCACTTATCACTTCATAACCAAGTTTTCTAGCAAGTCGCTTTAATCCTTCGCCGATATCAGCACTACGCAAGTGTCCAACATGCAATGCCTTAGCAACATTAGGCCCACCATAATCAATAAATATCTTATGATTTTTAACTACACAAATTTTGTCTTTTTCAACTTCATATTTGTTTACTTGATTAATTAAAGCAGATGTCTTAAAAGTAATGTTAACAAAGCCTACACCAGCAACATTAGCATCTAAAATGTTATCATCTTTAATTAGTAAATCACATATTTTTTGTGCTAACTCTTGTGGCTTATAACCATTCTTCCCAGCAATAGCCATAACACCATTATATTGATATTGCCCAAGCCCTGCTTTATTTGACTCAACAACCTTTACATTATCTTCTTGAATATTCAATTCATTTAAAATGCTTTTAATTTTATTTTCAACACTATTTATTAAATCTATCATAATACGATTATTATAACACAAAAATCAATTTTAAGTCAAATGTTATTTTATTTTAAGTTTAAACTTTGTTAACAATAAAATAAATAGATAAAAAAACAATATCTACAAAAAGATACTGTTTAAATTTATTATATTTATTTATAAAATTATTAAGCAGCAATACCGAACTCCCCAGTTATATTAAAAGTAACATCTTTATTTGTCATTGTAAAAGTTATTTCCCATATATCCATATGATAAAAGGAACTAGTACCCAAAGTTTTTTCAAATGACCCTAAATCATTAGTTGTAATTTCCCCTTCAGTTCTTCCAATAACCATTTTTATTTTTTTGCCAGCAATTGCTTTAAACGAAGATTTATATGGACCACTTAATATATCATCTCCATCTTGATTGCCTTCTTCGTCCAAATAATATACTTCTAGTATATAATTATTATATCCATTTAAATCAATGTAATTAACACTCACAACAAATTCTTGAATTGTTTTTTCAAATGTTGCCGTTATGGTTGTTCCACCTGTAATTACCGAATTTGCGCCCCAACTGAACCCATACATATCAGGTTGCGAAACAGTTGCTGTCAATGAACCTAATTCATTCCCGTATGGGTCAGTAAATGTAATTGTATTTCCAACTATGCTTGTTGTTGTGCCGTGTGGCACTTTATAGTTATTTGTTGAATTCTTATCAAAATCGCTAAAAATTCCTGTGCCACTGATTTCACCATAATCTGCATTTTGTATACTGAAGTTTACATCATATTGTGTAATTACATTTTTATATTTCCCGCTTAAAGTTGCAGTTGCAGGGGCTGAATTTCCCGCTTGAGATGTAATCTCTACACTATAACTTTGATTTATTACTTCTTTTGTTGGATATATTGCATTTAATAATTTATCAAGTATTATGTAATCTCCTTGTATAACATCACTTTGTGAAGTAAATATTGCAACATTTTCAGTTATGGTTTTATTAAATAATATATTGTTATTCGTTTTTAATTCAAAACCATCCGTTATTTTGATTGTATTTTCATCAAAAGTTGCAATTATTTTTACCGACGAAGTTTGTGTTATATTAACTTTTAATACATCGCTTTCGCTTGTTACTTTTGCATCTTGATTGTTCCCTAAACATGTTGTATGCTCTGTACCCTTAACTACAAAATTCACATCCATTTTTAGTTCCGGACTACTAGTTAAGGCAAATGTTACTGTTCCCGTTGCTGTTTTACTATCACTTAGCATTGATATGGTCATACACAAAAACATTGCACACATTAGCAAAAAGCCTATATTTAAGCATATAAGCAATTTTGTCGCACTATTTATTTTTGTACCTAAATTAATTGTATTTTTATTATTATTGTTATTGGATGTAGATAGTGTCCTATTTACCCCCCCCCCCCCCTAGCATTTTATTCTTTCGTATTTTCATAATCTCGCACTCCTATTTATTTAATAATTTATTATAACACAAAAAAACTTTTTTAGTCAAACGCTTTTTATTAATAAAATTTTATTTATAAGTTAGAATTGTTATATTTTTTTAAATCACATTAAATATAAAAAATAGACAATTAAACGATGTTAATTGTCTATTTAATTTTGCTTTTA
>CALVZW010000094.1 GCA_944372675.1 uncultured Clostridia bacterium | reverse complement strand
AAGCAATTTAACCATATTGTTGACAAATTTTTAAATTTTTAGTTTTTTAGCACAAACATATTGCCTGCTAATTTTTTTATAAGACCGTTAATTTCCATCTTCGTAAGCGTTCGCATTAGTGTTTTTGCATCTATTGACAATTTACTTTTAATATCTTCAAAATTCATTTTGTCATATTGTAATAATTCTAAAATTTCGCCTTCAAGTCCATTAACTTCTTCCTTTGGTTTATTGTTCACAACTTCCTTTTTAGCCTTTGGCGTTATGTAATAATAGTTTAATATATCATAAGGACTTAACGCACAAATAGCTTCTTGATTTCTTATTAATCTATTAGTTCCACTACTTGCACTGCTAGTAATATTTCCCGGTATGCAAAACACATCCCTATTTTCACTCATTGCATATTCCTTTGCGTGCATTGTTCCGCCGTCTGTTGTGGCTTCAACAATAAGTATACCACGACTTAACCCCGCGATAATTCTACTTCGAATAGGAAAATTGTAGTTTCTTGCCGGAGTGTGTGGTTTATGCTCAGTGATAATAAGTCCACTTTCTTCAATTTGTTTTGCTAGATTACTATTTGCACTAGGATAAACTACATCAATTCCACCCGCAAATACGGCAATGGTTTTACCCGTTGTCAATGCTCCTTCGTGTGCAAATGTATCAATACCTGTTGCAAGCCCTGATACTATTGTTATGTCATTTTCTGCTAATTCGCTAGCAAACTTTCTTGCACAATCTGCACCATAATGTGTGCAATGTCTTGTACCTACCATTCCTATGCAAAATGTGTTAAGTAAATTTACATCACCTTTGTAATATAACAAAAGTGGTGGTTGCTTAATGCTTAGCAACAATTTTGGAAATTGTGGATTATATTTAGATATGTAGCCAACACCCATTTTATCTAAATCGTAAACTAATTCATCAATATAACTTTCATTTCTTGCTAAAAGCATCTTTTTGTAAGTTACTTCACCAATTACGGCTTTAACAAACTCGCCATCTCTTTCAAGATTTTCAAATAAAGCACTTGGCTCAATAAAATAATCAAGTAACATAAACTTTTGTTTCATCGTTATTGACGAAAAAGAATCTAGCCACAATGCCGTTCTTTCGTTGTTGTTATTATTTTTATTTTTCATATGTTATTCCTATATTGTATACTTTTTATCTAAAGACCTATATCCTATTGCTTCGGCAATATGCTCAAACAGTATGTTTTCACTACCATCTAAGTCCGCTATTGTCCGTGCAACTTTTAAAATTCTATTATGTCCCCTCGCACTTAAATTTAAATTTTCAAAGGCATCTTTTAATAATTCTTCGCTTTCTTCATCCAATTTACAATACTTTTGAATCATTGCTGGTGTCATTTCACTATTACTAAATATTTTATCATCACGATAACGGTTTAATTGTATTTGTCTTGCTTTGTTAACTCGTTTTTTAATATCAGCAGAACTTTCTTCTAATTCTTCCCCCTTAAGTTCTTGATAAGTTATGCCGTCAACTTCAATGTGCATATCAATTCTATCCATTAACGGCCCAGAAAGTTTGTTTAAGTAGTTGTAAATTTGTGATGGCGTACAACGGCAAGGTGTTGTTTGCGAACCATAATATCCACAAGGACAAGGATTCATTGAAGCAATAAGCATAAAATTAGCAGGATATTCCACCGTCATTTTGTTTCGTGCTATTGTAATTTTGCCGTCTTCAAGTGGTTGACGCAAAGTTTCAACTGTTCGTCTATTATATTCTGGTAATTCATCTAAAAACAAAACTCCATTATGTGCTAAACTTATTTCCCCCGGTTTTGCGCTTGCTCCGCCACCTGTCAATGCTATTAATGTTGCGGTGTGATGCGGAGAACGAAAAGGTCTAGTTGTAACTATACCTTCTTTATTATCAAGTATTCCAGCAATGCTATGAATTTTTGTGCTTTCTAATGCTTCAGCAAATGTCATATCTGGCAAAATTCCACTAAAACATTTTGCAAGCATTGTTTTACCTGTACCAGGTGGGCCAATCATAAGCACATTGTGTCCGCCAGCAGCAGCAATTTCCAAAGCGCGTTTTGCTTGGCTTTGTCCTTTTACATATTTAAAATCGTTTTGAAAATGTTGCTCTTTCAAAACATTATCATAACTGCGTGCGTCAAGCGGTTGAAGTTCGATCTCTCCATTTAAAAAATCTACAACTTGTTTTAAATTAGATACAGCAAAAATTTCAACCCCTTCAATAAAACTTGCTTCCATTGCATTACTACTAGGCACTATTACTTTTTTTATTCCTAGTTCGTGTGCCGAAATTAATATAGGCAAAACACCGTTAATATGACGAACACTACCATCCAAAGAAAGTTCGCCAACATAAGCAAATTCACTTGCTTTTTCACAATTAACTTGATCGCTAGCCATTAATAAGCCGATAGCAGTTGCTAAGTCGTAAATTGAACCTTCTTTTTTTGTATCAGCAGGTGCTAAGTTTACTGTTATTTTTATTATTGGAAAATTAAAACCAGAATTTTTAATTGCAGAACGGATGCGTTCTTTTCCTTCTTTTACCGCTGTATCTGGAAGCCCAACTGTGTCATAAGATGGCATACCACTATTTAAATCTATTTCAATATCAACTAAATAACCATCAATTCCGTTTAAACCAAAACTTTTAACTTTTGCAAGCATTTTCTCTCCTAAAAATTTATCTTTCGTATTTATTATTATAACTAAATAAAAATCTTTTGGCAAGTAAAATTCTACCTTATTTGTTTTTTAAAAATTTTTGGTTATTTAAACTAATCTTATAATATTTTGTTAATTTTTTGATTTAATATAATAACTAATTTTTAATTTATCATACTAATCAATTCTTTTAAAAAATTTTATTAAAACTAAATAGTGAATTTATATATGATTTTAGTTTACAAAAATAATAAAACAAAATACATTAATTTTAAAATAATAAATTATAAGAATAATTTAAAAAAACATAGTTAAAGAATTAATAATAATATTTTACAACTTATAAACAACATAATAAGCAACAAAAAAACACACAAAAGGTGTTTGTGTGCTTTTATTGTATAACAGGTCTAATTTTGGCTTTCTTACCTGTAAGACCGCGTAAATAGTGCAATTTTGCTCTGCGAACTTTACCGTGTCTAACCACTTCAACCTTTTCAATTCTTGGTGAGTGTACTGGGAATGTTCTTTCTACGCCAACTCCATAAGACATTCTTCTTACGGTAAAAGTTTCACGAATACCGCCATTTTTCTTAGCAATAACATCGCCTTCGAAAACTTGAATTCTTTCCTTGTCGCCTTCAACGATTTTAACGAAAACTTTAACCGTATCTCCAACTCTTACTGGTGTTACATTTTCTTTTTGATTTTCTTTTTCAATAACATCAATAATGTTCATGACTTTTCACCTCCTATTTTATTTGCGTTCGTATAGATTTCATTTATTCCTTTTTGGACTTATCCTATAGAGGACCGCTCGAAGTCATTGCTGTTAGTATAGCATAATTTACTTTTTAAATCAAGTGTTTTACAAAATTTTCTGCATTATTTAACTAAAAATTTTTATGTATTTATATCTTTGTTCCTTATTTGTTTTTGTTTTAAAAAAGTCTAACACATTTTGTT
>CALVZW010000093.1 GCA_944372675.1 uncultured Clostridia bacterium | reverse complement strand
ATTAAAATTTTATCATTTAAATTACTAAGTTCAATTTCGCCAGAATACTTAAAAGCAGTTAGCATACCAGTAATTAAGCCGATTAAAACAAGAGTAAAGAAAATGAAATAAAATTTTTTGTAAATTCTAAAATGGTCTTTAATATCAAAAAGCAAGTTTGAAATACTTGACCGCAAATTAAATTTTATCATAGTAATAAATATGCTAAATTTTTTAACATTATTCATAATTTAAGTTTTAACTAAAATAATATCTAATTTTTAAGCAACTTGTAATAAACAAATTTATTATTTAAGAATAATGAATAATAGAACATATTATGATATATGGCATAGCATAAAAAGAATAAAACAAAATAGTGTTAAATATACAAAAAATGTTTGACTAAAAATGAAAAATTGTGATATACTAAAATAACGAACTAAAAAGGAGTGCAAGATTTATGAAAATACAAAAGAATAAAATGCTAGGGGGGGGGGGGGGGGAGATAGTTTACTATCTACATCCAAAATAAATTAAAAGAAAAAAAAAAAGGTTTTTAAAAAAAAAAAAAAGATGATAATAGTAAAAAAAAAAAAAAAAAAAAAAAGGAGGGGGGGGGGGGGGGGTAGATAGTTTACTATCTACATCCAATAATAATTACAATGAAGAAAACAATGGTTTTCAAAACAAAGATTTAAGTTATAATAACCAAAGTTTTCAAAATGACATAGTAATTACACAAAAGACAAATTGTAAAAATGGAAATGAAGCAAAAAGAAACAATTTGTGCTTACAGTGTAACAAAATTAAAATAAATAATAAAAAGGGAAAACTGCACGAATTGCTCACCGTTGATTTTGCTAGATATAATCGTGCAAACAATGGTGATAATATGAATACACAATTAAATAAAGATGATTTTGAAATAAGCAAAAATTGTAATACACAAAATAGTTATAGTAGCAATAAAGTAAGTTTAATCAAAAAAGGAAGAATAAATACAACTTACAAAAAACAATATAACATAGTGCAATCTATGGTAATACTTTTATCGTGGCTTTTTGTGTTTATGCTAAGTGCAATGATAGTATATTTTACAAATATTAATAATAATAGTTTGTTACAATTAGATAATGTAGATGCTGCAGATTCAATAACAGGGCTAGGGACTCAGGAATCGCCTTATATTATTAGTGATGAATTGGCATTAAAAACTTTTTCAGAAAATTCAACTTATTGGGGTAAAAGCGGGACACCAAGTTATGCAAAATTAGAGAAAAACATTGAATATACATATGACACTTGGGCACCAATAGGAAATTCAACTAACACATATTATGGTAATTTTGATGGTTGTGGATATACTATTACTTTTACAAAAATAAGTGATAGTTCCATAAATTCTACCACACATTTTGGAGTATTTGGTATAATTGATGGCGCTACAATAACCAATTTAAGTGTTCAGTGGGTAGATGGATTAAATGTTACTAATTCAACTAGTTCTTCTATTCGAGTTGGCGGAATAGTCGCTTATGCTAGTGCTTCAACAATCAGCAACTGTTATAACAAAGAGAGTATAAATGCTAATAGAATTACTACATCTGCTTGTAAAAATTATGTAGGTGGCATTGTTGGATATGCAAGTTCATCTACAGAAATAAGCTGTTGTTATAATGAAGGCTTTATAAATGTTATCAGTGATTCAAGTTCATCATATGGTGAATCTTACGCAGGCGGAATAGTTGGCTGTGCTGATGCTTCAGGACTTATGTTTTCTAATTCAGTAAAAATAAATAACTGTTATAATAGTGGAATAGTAAGTGCTAATAGTACTAATAGTGAGTCAAGTTCATCATATGCTGAATCTTATGCGGGTGGAATAGTTGGTCAAGCTGAAGCTTCTTCTGATGGAGGATCTGTTTGGGTGATAATAACCAACTGTTATAATAGCGCAATTGTAAATGCTATTTGTAATCCAAATGATTCAACTAACAAATTCTATGCAGGTGGAGTGGTTGGAAATGTTAATTTCCCAAGATCCGTTCCAGGTTCTGACCCTGCTGTAAAATTAATAAATTGTTTTAGTATTAAATCCACTGAAACATCGGAAGTTCAACTTAATATTAGTGGTGGTATTGCAGGAGATGGGACGGCAAGTGATAGTTGCTATCATAATTATGATAATTTTAGTGAAGATGAAGAATACAAGGCAAACTTATCAGATTTAGTAAAAGACGAAAATAATTTTAAACTAAATAATGCTAATTTAACTTGGAACTCTAAATATCTTTGGGACTTTGAAACTATTTGGGGGGTAAATGGAAGTTATCCTTATTTGCGAACAATTTTAATGGGTTATACAATTACATATAATGCAGGGGATGGAGCAACAGGAACAACATATACAACCGATTTAATAAATAGTGAAGAAACAGCAATAATTTTAAATGTAAATGATAGTAATTTAAATTATTCAAAAACAGGTTATCATTTTACTCATTGGAGTGGGAGCGATGGCCAAACATATAACGCTGGCGAAACATACGGGTTAAGTGTTAATGTAGTACTAACAGCACAATGGGAAGCCAATGTTTATTATGTTAAATTTAATGCCAATGCACCAAGCGGAGCAAATTCAACAGGTGCAAGTAGTATGAGCAATCAAACATTTACATATGGGGTATCTCAAAATTTAACATTAAATGCTTTTAAATATGAATACTATGATTTCTTAGGCTGGGCAACAACATCAAGTGGTGGTGTAACATATAGCAATGGTCAATCTGTACAAAATTTAACTGATGAAAACAATGGTGTAGTAAATTTGTATGCAGTTTGGTTAAAAAATAGTTGCACAACAACTATAACAATTACATTAAATATGCCAGCGGATGCAAATACTGAAATAATATTTAATATTTTAGATGGAACAAAACAAGATTTTACAACAGCATCTCAAATTGCAGTTTCAAGCAGTAAGACAATTAAATTGGAATTGGAAAAAGATAAAACATACACAATAGCAATAACAAAACCATTTTCTTGGCAAATAATATATGATAATGGTGAGCCTACAACAGTTAATTTCTTTGAATTTACAACAAATGGAAGCACTGAAAATCATAGTATAGAAATATCTGGTAGTGTAGTTCCTAATATTTGGGTAGTAGTATAGCATAATAAATAAAAAAGGTGTTAAATATATGAAAAAATGTTTGACTAAAAATAAAAAATTGTGATATACTAAACTAACGAACTTAAAAGGAGTGCGAGAAAATATGAAAATACAAAAGAATAAAATACTAGGGGGGGGGGGGAAGAAAAAAATTAAAAACAAAAACCAAAAAGATAAACACGGTGAGTGACGGGGGGGGTTAGATAGTTTACTATCTACATCCAATAACAATAACACATTTTGCGAAAGCGAAATAAAAAACAATATATCCTTACAAAGTGGCATAACAAAAATAAGTTTCTCTAAACAAGAAAAATGTAATGCTACAAAAAATACAAAACTAAATAATGAAAGCATACTTTGTGATAATAACAAAATAACTTACAATAATAAAGGAAAAATGTTTAATAAATTAGTAAATTCAAGTAATAATACTAATTTAGTTTGTAATGTAAAAACAAAAGCACAAAGTAAACATAAAGTAGTGCAATCTACGGTAATACTGTTATCGTGGCTTTTTGTGTTTTTGCTAAGTGCAATGATAGTATATTTTACAAAT
>CALVZW010000092.1 GCA_944372675.1 uncultured Clostridia bacterium | reverse complement strand
AGTTTTAAATCAAGAGAAAGAAAGTATGGCACTCGTAAAGCGTATTGGCAATTAGCAATTAGATTTTTAGGACTTATCGGTATAGGTGCTTTGCTAAACGGCTTTGAAAATGGTTGGTCATCAGTTTTTATTGATGGGCAAAAATTTAGCGAGTTATCAGTATGCCTAAAATGGTTAGGTATAATGTTCTGGATTGCCATAGCATTAGTATTAAATTTAATTGTATCTAGATTTTTCAAATGCAAAAAATATAAGACAATATCTGAAATGATGTTAAGATATTTGTTGGCATTCGCCGGTGTTATGACATTGTTCTTTATGATTATAGGAACAGCAGAAATATTTACACCGCGCCCAGAAGGTTGGAGATATGACTGGGAATGGGATATTTTACAAAATATTGGTTTAACTGGGTTATTATCATTGCCATTCTTAAAAATGGATAAATGGGGAAGATTAATAATCGCCGGAATAATATTTGTAGTATATACTTTGTTAATACAAAATGGATTTTATCCTTATGCTTCAAGAGTAATTGAAGGTGGTTTAATCGGTAGTTTCGGTTGGTTAATTCTATTACTTTTAGGAAGTGTTTTTGTAGAATTGAAAGACGACAAATTATATTGGGTTTTAACATCTTTATTCTTGTTAATCAGTGTAGTTGCAATTGTTGGTTTAGATTTCATAGCGGCTAAGCGTGGATGTACTCCAGTGTATGCTTTGTTCTGTAGTAGTGTTTCTGCAATGGTTTGGGGCGGATTAAACTATTTGAATAATTGGCGTCCAAAATTTGGGTTCTTTGAAATTTGGGGCTCAAATGCAATCTTAAGTTATGTAGTGGGATACATTTTAATGTTAATAATGGGCGGATTGCTTGGTGAAACATTTGCAACAATTGGCATCGCTGGTGCATTGCCTATAGTTATAGTAATATTAGCATTGTTCACATTAATGAATTGGCTGTTAAAAAGAAAAAATAATTATATAAGAATGTAAAAAAAATAACACATTTAGTGTCATTTAAAACTGTAAACATATTAAAAAGTTTACAGTTTTTTTTGATTGGCATTAATTCTATAAATAAAATTCAATAAAAATTAGTTTAATAAAAATAAATAATAAATCTAGCATATAACAATAAAATTTAATAAATTGAAAAAATGGGTAGCGAAAAATAAAAAAATGATTGATTTTTAACAAAAAATATATTATAATAGAAATGTATTTACAAATAGTTATTTAAAACAAAAAAAATTACAAGTATTTTTAAACATTTTATTGAAAATATTAGAAAAAAATAAAAATACTAAAGACAAAAATTAATACAAATTAAGAACAAAATTAAAACTTCATATGAAATTAGGATAAGACTAACTTTTTTTGCCAAGAAAAAATTATTTATTAAGCATATGAAAAATGCAACATATAAAGAAAACAAAAGCAAAAATAAAAGGAAAAGTAAAATATACAAGATTTAAACTTAACACAAAATCGAAATTAAAAATATAACTTAGCAAAAAAAAGTTTAAATAATAAAACAAAAACAATATAATAAAATAAAAAACTTGCAAAAACATAATAAAATGAATTTGAAAGAAAAAATTTAAATATGAGATTAAAAGAAGTAAATACGAAAAGCAATAAGGAGATGTATCGAAGTGGTTGTAACGAGACGCACTCGAAATGCGTTTGTCGCGCAAGTGGCACGTGAGTTCGAATCTCACCATCTCCGCCATAAACTTGTCCATCCGTACCATTATGGTATGGGTGGATTTTAAAATTATTATATTTTGCTTAATTTATATAATTAAGAAATACAGGATTAAAATAGATTTTTAATTTGATATCTATTTATTTGTATATTATAATTATTTGAGAGGAGAATTATGGAAAATAAAAAATTTGAAAGTGTTTTTGAGGGGTTAGAAAAAACATTACTAGAAGTTAACGAGCAAAAAGAAAGTTTTATAAAATTAAATAATGATTTAAAATTAGAAATAAAAAAAACTAAAAGATACAATTTACTTATGCTGGTATTAGGTATTGGTTCTTTTGTTTCAACTTTAATATTTGGGTTATGGTTTTAAGTTTTAAATCAAAAAATATAATAAATGTGCGATTGAATATTAAATCTTTATTAATGAAAATTTGAAGCAACTTTTTATATAATCATAGTAAAATGTAAAAATATTTCTATAAAATAATATAAAAGTTGAACAATTGAATGTTTAAATTATTTAGTGTGATATTCAAAAGTTGAAAATTTAATAAGTTATAAACTAAATTTTTAAAAGTTAAAATTGTTTAATATGTTTAACGTATTTACAAAATTTTGGCTTTGTATATCTTTGCAATTTAATAAATTATTTAAATAAATTTTTTATTTGGTGCAGGGGAAGGGATTTGAACCCTCACGATTAATTCACTAGCGTCTGAAACTAGCGCGTCTGCCGTTCCGCCACCCCTGCTTTTTTATTCTTTTTTTCTTGCTTTCTTACTTTAATTGTTATTAGTTAATTATTTTATTTTTATTTTTATTGTATTAAAATATTTATTTTTTTATAATTTAATTAACTATATAAATTATATAATACTTTTTATAAAATTACAATATTTTTATTACTATTAAATTATTTATATTATATTTTATATTTTATATTGTTTTCATTTTTTTGTTTCAAGAGTAAATCAATTAAATATTTTTTTTATTACTAATTAATTAACTTTAAAATTTATTTAACTAATTAATAAACAATCTTTAATGATTATTTTTACAATTTAAATAAAATAATTTCTTTTAAATGCTTTTTATTTTTTAAGAGTTATGATATAATTAAATTGTAATAGGTATGTTTAGTGAACATATTTTAAAAATTATTAATATATACTAAAGAGGTGAAAATATGAACAATATGTGGAAAAGAATTTTTATTTTACTTAGTGGCTATTTAAGTATAATTGCTTTTGCAGTTTTGGGTGGTCTTGTTTGGTACAAAAACAATGAAGATGAGGAAGTCAAAAAGACTGTTAAACTTACTTTAATTATTACTTTAATTTTTACGGCAATTTCAGCATTGCTTGGACTTTATAACTACATAGGTAGTTTGTGGTCTCATTATTATTCAACTAATGCTTATGAAGCATACGGGATATTGAGCAGTTTAGTTTCAATTGCTAAAATAATTGTTTATGCAATATTTATTATTAAGGTATTTGTTGATAACAAACAAAATGAAGAAGTTACTATTAATAATAAATCAAACAATGGGGCTAAAAGTCAATTTACTTCAAAATCAGAAAAGAGTGTGGTAGTTGATGAAGATGATGACGAGTTTTCTGATAATTTAAACAATAAAAATTTTAATAATTAATTTGATTGTTTAATTTAATTTTAAGGTTTGTTGCGATTATAAATTATTATAAAAATTATGATAAAAAACAAAAATTTATTTACTTAATAATGAGTAAATAATTTTTGTTTTTTTTTGTTTACATAAATGATAAAATTTAAAATATATTATTTTACTAAAACTTGAATCATTAAGTTCATAAATAATTAAAGCAATAAAAAAGTAAAATTTAATAAAAGACTTAAAATGTTTGACTAGAAAAAATAAATTGTGATATACTAATAATGACTAGAAAAGGAGTGCAAGATTATGAAAATACAAAAGAATAAAATACTAGGGGGGGGGGGGGGGAGATAGGACACTATCTACATCCAATAACAA
>CALVZW010000091.1 GCA_944372675.1 uncultured Clostridia bacterium | reverse complement strand
TTAGATAAAACTCAGTTTTAGTACTAACTAAAAATAGAATATACAAATATCTTAACACTTGGACTTTTGCGGTTAGCAAAAGACAAAGTTTTGAGTACAAACGCACAAGATTTGTGCATTTTGCCAAAATTTTTTCTTTTCATTTTTTTTAAATGACTTTTAATTTTATTTATATTATAATTAAATGCTATTTTATAAATTAAACAAATAATTTTATATTTGTATATAATAAATAAATTTTATATATTTTGGTTCGCATTTATAAAATAGTTAAAATTTAAATTTAATTAAATAATTAAAGATAATAAAAATTATTTACATTGCAAGATAAAATATAAAAAATGGAGAAAAAGAAAATGAATATATTTAAAAAAATGTATTGTAGGACATTTCAATTTGTATTAAAATGTGCAATGCCTGTCTTACCATATAGAGAGCCAAAAATTTTAAATGATTATGATGAATTAGTTGAGTTGCTCAAAAACATTAATGTTAAAAAGGTTTTGCTTGTTACAGATAAGGGCTTGAATAATTTAGGACTTATTGACAATATTGAAAATAGTTTAACAGAAAATAAAATAGAATTGTTTATCTATGACGAAACAGTTGCTAATCCAACATCAAATAATGTTGAAGATGGGTTAAAAATTTACAAAGAAAATAAGTGTAAAGCCATTATTGCTTTTGGTGGCGGTTCGGTTATGGATTGTGCTAAAGCAATAGGGGCAAGAGTTGTTAGACCTAAAAAATCGCTTAGTCAAATGAAAGGCTTGTTAAAAGTACGAAAAAAATTACCTACTTTAATTGCGATTCCTACTACTGCGGGAACGGGTAGTGAAACAACTATTGCTAGTGTCATTACTGATAGTGAAACTCGTCATAAATATGCTATTAATGATTTTTCATTAATTCCAAAATATGCAATTTTAAATGCAAATTTAACTTTGGGCTTACCAAAAAATATAACTGCTTCAACGGGTATGGACGCACTTACGCACGCGGTGGAAGCATATATTGGTAGAAGCGTTACAAAAAAAACTGCTGAATATTCAATTTCGGCTATTAAATTAATTTTAGATAATTTAATTTGTGCTTACGATGACGGAAACAATTTTACTGCAAGAGAAAATATGCTTAAAGCATCGTATTTAGCAGGACTTGCTTTTACAAAATCGTATGTTGGATATGTGCACGCCATAGCACATTCGCTTGGCGGAAAATATAATGTAGCGCACGGCTATGCTAACGCAGTATTGCTTCCTTATGTTTTAAAGAAGTATGGTAAAAGCATTTATAAAAAATTGTGGGAAATTTGTGTAAAAACTAATTTGTGTGATAGCAATACACCTGTGGAAGTGGCTAGCAAAATTTTTATTGAAAAAATTGAAGATATGAATAGATATATGAATATTGGCACAAAACTTGATTGCATTAAATCTGAAGATATTCCAGAACTTGCTAAAACTGCTGAAAAAGAAGCAAACCCACTTTATCCTGTGCCTAAATTATTTACCGATTTACAACTACAAAACATTTATAAAGAGGTGTCAAATGGATGAACAAATTATGCTTAATAAATTGCTTGAAATGAAAAATTTTCAACAATCTAAAAAAATGTATAGTTACAAAGATAGGGTAAACAGTTTGAAAAAACTTTATAACAATATTAAAGAAATGATGCCTGAAATTGTTGAAGCACTACAAAAAGATTTGTGCAAAAGTGAAATTGAAAGTTATATGACTGAAATTGGTTTTACTTTAAATGAAATTTCTTTTATGTGTAAAAAATGTAAAAAGTATTCAAAAACAAGAAAAGTGTTAACTCCTTTAGCACAATTTCACGCAAAAAGTTATGAAATACCTTGCCCTTATGGTTGCGTGTTAGTGCTTAGTCCGTGGAATTATCCGTTTATGTTGTCAATTGTGCCGATAGTTGATGCAGTCGCTGCGGGCAATAGTGTTTTGCTAAAGCCAAGCGAAATTTCACCTAACACAAGTACTGTGCTTGCTAAATTAATTGAAAAAACTTTTGAAAAAGGGCATGTTGTAGTTGTAGAAGGCGGGAAAGAAGAAAGTACATTTTTGCTTGAGCAAGATTTTGATTACATATTTTACACCGGTAGTACTCGAGTTGGTAAAATTGTTATGCAAAAGGCAAGTGAAAACTTTACCCCTGTAACACTTGAGTTAGGCGGAAAATGTCCTTGCGTTGTTGATGAAACTGCTGATTTAAAACTTTCTGCAAGGCGAATTGTGTTTGGAAAATTCCTAAATTGTGGGCAAACTTGCGTTGCTCCTGACTATGTTTTTTGTCATAAAGACATTAAGGACGAACTTGTTAAGGAAATTGAAAGACAAATTGTAATTCAATATGGCGTTACTCCTTTAACAAACAAAGATTATCCTAAACTTATCAATGAAAAACAATTTAATACAATGAAAAGTTTTATTAACGAAGATAATCTTTTATTTGGCGGAAGATACTACGAAAATACTTTAAAAATTGAGCCAACACTAATAAAATCTACCTTTGAAGATGAATCAATGCAGGATGAAATATTTGGCCCAATTTTACCTATTGTTACTTTTGAAGATTTGGATGAAGCAATTAAAAATATTAATTCTTATCCAAAACCTTTGGCATTATATATATTTTCTAGTTCAAAGCAAAATCAAGAAAAGGTGTTAAAATATTGCGATTTTGGTGGCGGGTGTATTAATGACACTATCATTCACATTGCTAGCAACTATTTAGGCTTTGGCGGACTTAAACAAAGCGGGATGGGGGCATATCACGGCAAAGTTGGCTTTGACACTTTTACTCATTACAAAAGTATTGTTGACAAGAAAAGGTGGATTGATTTGCCTATTCGTTATCAACCATATAATAAATTAAAGTATAAACTCATTAAGTTTTTTATGAAATAGTTTAAATTAATATATTGAATTTAAACTAAATTCATTTTGTATTTTTGATTTAAATAAAACATATTTAATATTTTAATTGTTAAAAATAAATTTATAATTGAAGTTTAATGATAAAAAGATTTTTAGTTTATATAGTTAAAAAAATATTTACAAAATAGCAAATTATTATGATAACTATAGAAATTGTGTTGTTTAGTTGTTATTTTTTGTAGTTATATAGAAAAAGTAAGTTAATTTTGTTAAAATTATATTAAAATTACAAGTTTTTGCATATGGTTTTATTGTATAA
Organism: uncultured Clostridia bacterium; assembly: GCA_944372675.1. Classification (GTDB taxonomy): domain Bacteria; phylum Bacillota; class Clostridia; order Christensenellales; family UBA1242; genus CAKVOD01. Next base: position 618 of record CALVZW010000091.1, on the reverse strand, counting down.
AAAATGTAAAGATATTTTAATAAGTTACAAATGAAAAAGGGTTATTAAAGGTGGTTTATGAAAAAATTAGTTTTAACATTAAATATAATTTTACTGCTTGCGTTAATTGTTATGGATGTATGTTTAATTGTATTTGATGGCTTATTACTAAAAGCAATAACGAGTTCAATTTTTGTTATTATTGGTGTAATTAATTTTGTTTTTGCTTTTAAGATGAAAGTTGATATAAGATTTCCGTTACTTTTACTTATTGGTTTAGTTTTTGCAATGAGTGGTGATATTGTACTTGAAATAAACTTTATTTGCGGTGCTTGTTTGTTTGCGATAGGGCATATAATGTTTTTCATTTCGTACTGTGCGATTTTGCGTTTTAGTGCGAAAGATTTATTATTTGGTGCAATAATTTTTGTGCCGTCGATGTTGTTTATGATATTAGCACCGATATTTGATTACGGGGGCGTATTTATGGAAGTTGTTTGTGTGATTTATGCTTTAATCATATCTTTTATGGTTGGCAAAAGCATTGCGAACTTTTTAAAGGACAAGTCCGTAACTAATATTGTTATTTTATTAGGAAGTATACTTTTCTTTTTAAGTGATTTAATGTTATTGCTCAAT
>CALVZW010000090.1 GCA_944372675.1 uncultured Clostridia bacterium | reverse complement strand
ACTTACCCTATTAATATTGCTACTTACCACACAAATTATCACACCTACCCTACACATTTTCTTATTTACACTTTAAAACTTTTGTCTTTTGCTACCGCAAAAGTCCAAAGGTTAAACAAAGATTTTTATTCTATTTATGGTTTGTACTAAAAGTTAGTTTTTATCTAAGGGAACTACCCGTTCCCTTAGCAACCTTTAGGCAAGGAAAATCTTCCTTGACCTGTGTAGTTTGGTAAGTACACTCAATTTAGTTAGTACTTAAAAACTTTTTATTATTATTTTTATTTTTTGCTTTCGCAAAAATTAATAATAAAATTTATTTACAAAAACATTGCCATATAAAGCGGAAATGTTATTAAATTGTTTGAAACACCAACATTACCATTAACAAGTTTAATTCCTTGGATGTTAGAATTTTCATTTAAAATTGTTGATAATGATTTTGCTTTGTTATTATCTGCTTTAACTTCAATCGGAGTAATAGCGCCATTTTTGGAAATAACAAAATCAAGTTCAAGCGAATTATTTCTTGTATAAAAATAAAGTTTATTATTGTTGCTATATAAAATTTGAGCAATTATATTTTCAAAAATTGCACCTTTGTAAATGCCAAGTTTACCATCAATAATTTGAGCATTAGTACCATCGTCTAACATTGCAATTAAAAGTCCCGTATCCGCCATATAAAGTTTAAAATTATCTTCGCTTGCGTAAGCAGTAAGGGGAAATTCAAGCGCAGTTACATTTTTACAAATGTTAACAATTCCTGCATCAATTAGCCAATTTATGCTTCCCAAATATTTTCTACTACTTCCTTTTTTCTCAACTACACTAAACATAAATTTTTTATTATCTTTTGCAAGTTGTGCTGGCAAACTATCAAAACATGCTTTTGCCTTTACCTTTTCGCTAGATTCAGCATACTTGGCTATATCATTTTGATAATCAATTAAAATTCCCCTTTGAATTTTAAGAACACTTTCATAGTTATTTTCATTGATAAAAGTATTTACAGCATCAGGCATACCCCCAACCACAATATATCTTTTGAAAAGTTCAATTAACCTAGCATTCATAGCATCATTAACTTTTATCTTTTCATCAAAGCATTTTTTTATGTAATCAAACACTTCATCCCCCACTCCATTTGCCCAAAGAAATTCTTTAAATGATAAAGGATTCATTCGTAAAAATTCAACATATCCAGTTGGATATGAACTAACCTCTTTGTAGTTAATTCCAAGCAAAGAACCCGAAGCAATTACATCAAATCTTTTGTCTTTTGCGAAAAATTTCAAAGCAGTTCTAGCATTGGGGCATGCTTGAATTTCATCGAAAAAAATTAGAGTTTTGTTAGGAATTAATTTTGTTTTGTACGAAGTATACAAAGATATGTTGGCAAGTATTGTCGTTAAATCTAAATCGCCATCAAAAATTTTTCGTGCAGTCGGGTTTTCGATAAAATTAATTTCTACAAAATTTTCATAGTTTTCATTTGCAAAATGCTCAATTATGAAAGTTTTCCCTACTTGCCTTGCACCATTTACAATTAAACATTTCTTATTCTTATTGTTTTTCCATTCAATTAAATTTTGTTCAATTTCTCTTCTTAACATAATTTCTACCTAAACCATAATATTATACAGCATTTAATTTACAATTGTCAACTTATAATGCATATTTTCCCGACGAATTTTTTTAAAAAAAACATATTTTCCCGACGAATTATGTCAATTAGTTGCATATTTTTTTGTTTATAACATTAAATTGCTTAGTACTTACTAAAAATAGAACATACAATACCCTTTACACTTGGACTTTTGCGAGTAGCAAAAGACAAAAGTTTAGAGTGCAAACGCACTAAACTTGGCTTTTACTCCCCTAATGCTCCACAGGTCAAGGACCCTGTCCTTGTCCTAGGGGGTCGTAGGGGGGATGGAAAATCCCACCCTACAAAAAAAAAGAACGAATAGTTCCCTTAGATAAATAAAATTCTTTTGTCAAAAAAAAGATAGATATAAAAAATTAATCTATCTCCAAATCATCACTTTCAAAGATGGGGTCATCAAAAAATTCAGCAGTTGTCATTTTTAGTCCCCTAACAATTTGCATAACGGTTTTTAAATTAACACTTTTGTTAGTTTCACGCATTAAAGTTTTCATAGTGTTGTGTGGCATAGCGATTTCTTTTTCTAATCTATATTGCGACATATTTCTTTCTCTTAAAATATTGCTAACTCTTAATGCAACGGCTGAACTTAATTTCATTCTAATTCTCCCTATGGTTGTTATTACAACTATATTGTATCAAAACAAATTTTTGACATAAGGACATAATTACAACCCTAAATAATTGCAATTTTTTATTTTTAACATTGATAACATTATAATTTTGTTTTGTTTTTTGTTAAAATTTTATGAATTTGTTACCTATATAATACATCAATAATATCAATTTTTAAGCCCATTTTTTGTGCTTTTAAAATTGTAGATTTTGTTCCACCTGCAAGACCATTAAATAAAGCAATAACCTTTGAAGAATTTTTTAGCATATAATCATTTCTTTCTAACATACAAGTTTTTGTATAATCTTCTGCAATGTATCTTATAATATCCGCCCTACTTAATATTTTTTTATATCTATTCTTATATTCATCACTCCAAAATTTATCTTGATTTTTACAAGGAATAGCACACACTAATTTAATATGCGGATACTTTTTTTTATACTCTAGCACAATCTCAGCACAAATCATATCAAAACCTAATGCCATACCAGATATAAAGTAAACATATCCATCAATAATAGATTGTTCTATTTTTTCTTTTGTTTTATTTCTCATTACAACACAACGATTATCTTGTTCATTAAATCGCCAAGGCAATTTTTGACTTCTGTGTCCTGTAAAGCATAATGTAACTTGTTTTAAATCTTCAAATATTTTTTCACATTCATTTTTAACATCTTTAATTTTATTTTTTTTACTTAAAAACATTTTCACTATCTCCTCTTTGGATGTTTTTACATTCATTATATCACATTTTTTGTAAAAATCTACATATTTGAATGTTTTTACGACATAATATTTAAAATAATGAATGTTAAAATATACATATATTAAAACATACAAGGAGAAAATATGACATTATCTGATGCAGTTTCAAAAAGAATTAGAGAAATTTTAAACGAAAAGAATATGACACAATATAGATTAGAACAAAATGCAGGAATTTCACATAGCACTATGAATTGCTTTTTAAATGCAAGATATAAAAGTTGCAATTTAACAACAGTTGTTTTAATTATTCGTGCTTTAGGTATGACAATTGCGGAATTTTTTGACGACCCAATCTTTGAAAGCGATGACTTAAAGATAGATTAATTTTTATAATCTATCTTTTTTTGTAGGGGGGATTTCCCATCCTTTATTTTTTTTGCAGGTGGGATTTCCCATCCCCCTGCAACCCCTAGTGCAAGGACAGGGTCCTTGACCTGTGAAGCCTTTGGGACAGTAAAAGCCAAGTTTTGTGCGTATGCACTTTAAACTTTTGTCTTTTGCTATTCGCAAAAGTTCAAAGGGTAAAGGAAATGTGATGTTCTATTTGTAGTTTGTATGAATGAATGATACTAGAAAAAATTGTTAATAGTGTTTTATAATTAATTATTTATATGTGAAGTTTTGTAATTAACATAAATTTAGTGAATAAAAATTATTTTATTATTAATTTTTGCGAAAGCAAAAAATAAAAATAATAATAAAAAGTTTTTAAGTACCAACTAAATTGAGTGTACTTGCCAAACTCCACAGGTCAAGGACCCTGTCCTTGTCCTAGGGGGTCGTAGGGGGGATGGAAAATCCCACCC
>CALVZW010000089.1 GCA_944372675.1 uncultured Clostridia bacterium | reverse complement strand
AGTGCAAGATTATGAAAATACAAAAGAATAAAATGCTAGGGGGGGGGGGGGGTAGATAGGTTACTATCTACATCCAATAACAACATAAAAAATGAAAATGATAGGTTACACAATAAAGAAATATGTTGTAACAACCAAAGTTTTCAAAACTGCAATTTATTTATACAAAACACAAAGTGTAAAAGTGAAAATTTAAATAAAGAAGACAATTCAAAAACAAAAGAGTTATTTTTAAATTGTGAACAAAGAAAATTAAATAACAAAAAGGGAAAATTGCACGAATTGCTCACCGTTGATTTTGCTAGATATCATCGTGCAAACAATGGTGAAAAAATGAATACAAAATTTAATAATGAAAATATTGAACAAGGCAACAATTTAAAAACACAAAAAAGTTATAGTTGTAATAAAGCAAGTGTAAATAACAAAAATAGTAACAATATAACTTATAAAAATGAACACAATATAGTAAAATCTACGATAATGCTTTTATCGTGGCTTTTTGTGTTTGTATTAAGTGCATTTCTTATTTATTTTACAAATATAGAAGATAGTACACATCAAAATACAAATTTAGTAGCAGAAGGACAAAACACATTTAAAGATGTAGCAATATCGGCAGAAAACAATGGAGCAAGTGAAGAAACAGCTTTTAAGTTATCAACTTATGAAGATTTATTAGAATTAACGACTTTGTTTAATGGTTCAACTGGTGGGAATGATAATGGATATGGAGTAAGTTACCGTTCAGCATATTACAAATTAATGAAAGATATTGAAGTTAAGGAAAGTGTTACAGAATGGCAGGCAATAGGGTATACTAGTGATTTTACAGGGATTTTTGACGGACAAGGCTATACAATAACATTTTTGGGTAATGTTCTTCAAAGTACTCCAATGATGTGGGGTGGTTTTTTTGGGAGCACACGGGGAACAAGTGCTAAATATTGCGAAATACTAAATTTGGGTATTAACTGGGCAGGCGGATTTGTAATGGATTCAAAAGCTGGTGGATTTTATGGCGGTGGTATTGTTGGTTTAGTGTATGAGTATACAAAAATAACAAATTGTTGGGTTAAAGGAAGTTTGTCAGTAAAAATGACTGGCTCAGTTATTAATCCTAGTGTTAGCCTTGGCGGAATTGTTGGCACTATAGGTTACTATTCTAACTACGGAGATGGTGTCGAGATTAATAATTGTTATAGTGAAGCAACAATAACTACAGGCAAAACGGTTCATTATAATTACATGGGAGGTATTGTAGGTAGTAGGCAAAATTCATCTAATAATTACATATTTATTATTAGCAATAGTTATAATTTAGGAGATATAGATTGTGTTAATAACTCTACCAAACAAAGTTTTAGTCTTTTACTAAACAATCAAAAAGATGAAAATGGTCGACAAAGTATGAATTCCAATTTATTAACAGCAACCCCACTTGCAACAGCAACAACAAAAATAAGCGGAAGTGCTGGAGGAATAATTGGAAATGCTGATGATAACACTATAATAGTAAATTGCTATAACACAGGTAAAATAAGTGCAAAAGATACTAATACAACTACAACTGAAGCAGTTGCAGCAGGTGGAATAAGCGGAGCAAATGGAACAATAGTAAATTGCATAAGTGCAGTAGGAAGTTCAAGCAATGCTCCAACAGCATCAAAAGGGACAGCAACTTCATATGTATTTGTAGGTGGGATAGTAGGAAGTGGTGGAGCGGTAAGCACATCATATTATGATTATGGTTTAGATAATGATACAGCAAGTGGAGATATTGCAAAGCCTGAATTAACAACAAATAACGATATAAAAAATGGAGATACTTATAAAGGAAGTAATGGCTATAGTTGGACACCTTCGCCAATATCAAGTGGTACAATATCAATTGATTGCGATTGGAATTTTGACGAAACTTGGGGAATAGACAAGAGTGGTGAAATAAATAACGGATATCCTTATTTGAAGGCATTTTATCCTAATTTATCTATAATAGTGAACTTTAGTATAACAACAAATGTGGGGGCAATAATAAATATAATTGATGAAAGCGGAGCAAATGTTCAACAAGTATATATTAATGCATCAAGCAATGCACAAAATATACAAATTGAGTTGCTATCTGGAATATATAAAGCGGTGATAAGTACTTATTACACATCAAATATAACAACTACAATTAATAGTGTACAAACGAAAGGGAATATTATTACATTTGATGTAAGCAATGCAAATGCTATAACAATAGTAATTAATGGTTTTATTGGAAATAATGGTGTAATTATATAATTTATTTAAATAAGGGTGTAAAATTATTAAATATTTTACACCTTTTTAATTTTGTTGCTTTTGTTTATTTTTTCAGTTTAAATTAAATCAAAAAAATATTTTAAAAATTTTTAAATTTTTTTAAAAAAGTTGTTATTTTTTGTTGACAATAGCATATAATAGGTGTATAATACCGTTAGCACTCAAAGATTGGGAGTGCTAACAATCGACAACAACGGTTGCTAAAACAAATCTGTTAAGGGGGTTATTTAAGGCGTGAATGATGAAATTGATTTGAGTCAACGGAAAAAGCAAATTTTGTTTCAAGCAGTTGAAGATTACATAGAAAATGCTAATCCTATTACAAGTGGCGCTATGGTAAGTAAAAGCGAAACGACATTATCTAGTGCAACTTTGCGAAACGAATTGAATGCACTTGAACAAATGGGATATCTTAAGCAATTGCACACTTCGTCAGGGCGTGTGCCGACGACAAAAGGCTATAGATTTTTTGTTAATACTATTAAAGATAGTTGTCGTGCGGATATTGAGGGGTTATTAAAAATAAAAAATGTGTTTGAAACAAGAACTATTAATTTAACAGAACTTATTAAGGTTATTGCTGATAAGGTTAGCGAAGTTACCGACTATCCTACAGTAATTTCTTTAGGCGGTATTGATAAACTTGAAATTTTAAGTATTAAAATTATACCGCTTATGACAGAACAAGCACTTATGCTAATTGAAACACCACGGGGCTTGCTAAATAACACACTTGAACTTAAACAAAACTTTGATGAACAGTCTTGTTTTGATGCTGGCAGAGTTTTGACTAATAAGTTTAAATCAATGACAATAGGTCAAATGATTGAAAACATTGAAAATAAACATCAAGAAATTTTAAATGAATTAAGTGAATATGCAAATTTCTTTGAATATGTTTTACAATCGTTAATAAAATTGACAAAGCAATATGAAAAAGAAGGTATATATAGTAAAGGGGCAACAAAATTGCTAAAAAACCCTGAATACCAAAATGTAGAGCAAGCAAAAGATGTGCTAAGTTTACTTGAAGATAAGGAAGAACTAAGAAACTTAATTGAAGACGACAGCGATTGTGATATTGCATTTACCATTGGAGATGAGTTAAATGATAATAGGTTAAGTGAATGTACGATTGCAAAAGCACATTGCAAAATTAATGGTGAAAATATTGCTTCGGTTGGAATTATCGGACCAAAGCGAATGGACTACGCAAAAATTTCGGGTGCTTTAAAATTTATAGTTGACGAATTTAAAAAAACAGATTTGTTGGAGTTACACGGTAACAATAAAAAAGGAGATAAATATGATTAAACTAAACGGGCAAAATTTTGTAATTAATATTATGATAGCAAAAAGTTTGCTCAACAAACTTGCTCTTTGTAGTAAAGACTGCGACTGTGGTTGCAAAGGCAATGCAAGTAACATAGATGCTTGCAGTAAAGACTGTGATTGCGGATGTGTAAGCAATGTAGATTTATGCGACAAAGATTGTGATTGCGGATGCAAGGACAATACAAGCAACATAGATGCTTGCAGTAGGGACTGTGATTGCGGTTGTGCAAGCAA
>CALVZW010000088.1 GCA_944372675.1 uncultured Clostridia bacterium | reverse complement strand
ACAAAACAAATTTTACCGCTTGTTAGTTCATTTAATCTCATAAAAATTATATATGTTTAAAAAAATAATTTGGTGTGCAATTTGTTAAATTAATTATTATATGTAGTTTTTAGTTGTTATTTTTATATAATTTAAAATGATATGTATTATAAAAATCTTTATTTTAATTTTAAATTTTAAAATATATAAATTTTATATACTAAAAATTTGCAAATAAAAAATAAACTTATTAAGAAAATAAAATTTAACAAATGGTGATAAATGCTTTAAGAATATGAATAAACATATAGTAATTGTTAAATTTGTTTTAATAGGCGGTTTTTATGACTCAAAGAATAGCACTTGTTGGAAATCCAAACACAGGGAAAACCACATTTTTTAATAACGCAACGGGGCAAAATAGACATATAGGTAATTGGCACGGAGTAACAATTGAACCAACTGCATATAGAGTTAAAGACAAAAATTGTGAAGTTGTTGATTTAGCGGGTACATATTCGCTTAGTGCTTTTAGCCTAGAAGAAAGATTGACATCTAATTTTATTTTGCAAAATAAAATGCCTATTTTTAACATTTGTGAACAAGAAAATTTAAGACGCAATCTTATGCTTTCGCTTCAACTTTTGGAACTTGATTGCAAAGTATCATTAATTATTAACAATTTTGGGAAAAAAACTAATTTTGATGTCGACAACTTAAAAAACTTATTAGGTTGTGAAGTTGCTGTTTTAGATTTTTTTAACAAAAAACAAGTGCTAAGTGTTTTTGATTTAAATTTTAAAAATGTTAAAACTGATGTAGTAAATTATTTAAATTATACACCGTATTTAACTATTAAGTCAATTTTAAATAAATATAAAGTTGATTTTGCAAAATTAAATGATGATTTAAATAAAAAGTTAAAAAGTAAAAGTAATGAAAAAACAAAATTTTTTAAATGTAATAAATTAAAAAATTTAAACCATAATGATGACAGTGAAAATAAAACAGAAAAACAAAATGACAAGGTTAAAAGTGATAAATGTAATTTCAAACAAAATGTTAATTGTAAAATTTGTAAATTTATAGATTTTTGTAAAAAGAATAAACCGCAAGAAGAAAATGTTAGCAGTTGTGAATTTTGCTCACAAAATAAAATGCAATATAGTTGCAATGCAATGAAAATTGATGATTTGTTAAAAAATGATAAATCGTTTATTGATTTGTTTGTGTCATTAAGAATTATTGAAGGCAATTTTGATTATTTAAATTTATATGATATTAATGAAAAAGATAAACAAACTATTGTTAATTTAGTTAATGATGAATGTATAAAAAACATATATTCTCTTAGATTTAAAAAGATTGATGAAATTCTTTGCAAGTGTAATTATTTAAAAAGCCAATCAATAAATAATATTAATTGCAAAAAAAATCAAAAAATTGATAATAATTTTAAATTAAATAAAACAAGTTTTATAAAAAATAATAGTAATTTAAATTCATTTGAAAATAAAAATGATAAAACAAATACAAAAAATTTTATTTTAAATAATGATAATGCTAATGGAAATAAATATAAAAATTTACAAAATGAAAACAATAAAATATTAAAAATAAATGAAGATAAAGAACAAACTATAAATAAGAATGAAAACAAAGATAAAATATTTACAAATGAGCAAACAAAACAAAATAAAAATAATTTAACTGATAAAAAAAGTATATTAAAAGTTTTTAAAGAAAAAATACAAATAAAAAAGAATGTAAATAATAAAAAAGAAAAAAACAGTAATAAAAAAGATATCAATTTAGTTTTAGATAAAGTTTTCTTAAATAAATATTTAGCAATACCAATATTTTTGTTAATTGTGCTAATTGTGTTTTACATTACATTTGGAAGTGTAGGGGCATATATTAGCGAAAAATTAGAGTGGTTGTTAAATGCAATAAGTGTGCCAATAATTAACGCAATTGATGCAACAGGTATAAATTTCATACATTCATTGTTTGTTGGTGGTATATTAGGGGGCGTTGGTTCAATAATTTCATTTTTACCGCAAGTAATATTGTTGTTTTTGTGTTTAACTGTTTTAGAAGAAAGCGGATATATGGCAAGACTAGCGTATTTACTTGAAGGCATTTGCAATAAGGTTGGATTGTCGGGTAAAAGTGTTTTTACTTTTTTAATGGGCTACGGTTGTACAGCAACAGCACTATTGACGGCGGAAAATTTAGATAATAAAAGTGCAAAACTTAAAACTATATTAGCAACTCCATATATGGCTTGCAGTGCAAAACTACCAGTATTTGCCGTAATAGGTGGTGCATTTTTTGGTGCAAGCAATGTTTTAGTAATATTTGGTTTGTACATTTTGTCAGCGGTTGTTGGTATTGTAATGGTTAATGTATTAGATAAATCTATTTTGCCAAACAAAGAAAATTCATTTTTGCTTGAATTTCCGCCATATAGAGTGCCAAAAGGTAAAGTTTTAGTTAAATCTGCATTAAAAAATACAGGGCATTTTTTGTCAAGAGTTGGGGGATATATATTAGTTTTTTCTATTGTTATATGGTTTTTGCAAAGTTTTACAATAAAATTAAATTACATTGAAAACGGAACGGAAGAAATTAGTATATTACAAACAATATCACAATTTATTGCACCAATATTTGAGCCATTAGGATTTGGGGAATGGGGAGCAGTTAGTGCTTTGCTTGCTGGATTAGTTGCTAAGGAGTTAATTGTTAGTAGCATAGGAATTATTAATAATGTTGGTGTTGGGGATATAGATGAGTTAGTAGGAATAAGTTTGCTTGCAGAAAGTAGTGTAGTGCATTTTAGTAGTTTATCTGTAATAAGTTTTTTGACATTTTGTCTTTTATATACGCCGTGCATAGCAACAATTAGTGCAATGAAAAGTATTATAGGAACTAAATGGACAATATTTTCAGTGGTATCGCAACTTATAATTGCTTATGTATGTTCATATTTTTTATATAAAATATGTTTGCTTTTTAGTGGTTTTAATTTTTTAACATCCATATTTATTTTGTTAGTAATTATTATGTTATGTGTTTGCGGAGTGTATTTAGTTTTATATTGTAGTAAAAAATTTAAAAGTTGTCCATATAAAAATTGCAAATAGAAATACAAAATCTTTAAAATATTTTTTAGTTTAAAAAATCAACTAAATATCACAAAGAAAAAAACTATTAAATATAAAATAGTGTGTTTAATTTTTAAGATAGGTAAAAATTAAAATAAATATTGACAAACGCAAAAAAGTTTGTTAAAATGTAAAAGTCGAAAAAAGAATATATTTGCAAGAATTTGTAAATATTAAATTGATTAACAATCGATTTTTTAGGAATTGTTAAGCAAAGTAAGGAGTTAAAAATGGATAAAAATTTAGTAATTTTAGAAAATTTATCAAAAATGCCTATCGCAAAAGGCGAACAAAATGTAATAAGAGATGCAATTAATGACAAAGAAAAATCTAAAATTGGAAATAAAGTTGTAGAATATGCTTACAGATATGCATTATTGGTTGAAACAAATGTAGCAGATTCAAGACGAGGCGAAAAGTATTTAAAAGGGTTAAAAACTTGTTGTCTAGCATATGTTGATGAAAAGCAAAAAGAAGCAACAAAATAATAAACAATTAACAATCACTTATAAGTGGTTGTTTTTTTTTGTAAAATTTTTATACTTATATAAATTTTAATAATAAATAAATTACATTATTAAATGAAATACTTAATGAAAATAAAAAGTAAAAAAATAGACAAAATAAAAAAAGTGTTTTCTTATAATAATTTTTTGGTGAGCAAAAATCGTTTGACTAAAAAAGTTTTTTTGTGCTATACTAAAAATGACTAGATAGAAAGGAGTGCAAGATTATGAAAATACAAAAGAATAAAATACTAGGGGGGGGGGGGGGTAAAAGAGTTATTTTATA
>CALVZW010000087.1 GCA_944372675.1 uncultured Clostridia bacterium | reverse complement strand
TGCGGTTGCAATGCTAACATTGAAAGCAACACTGAGCATTGTAATTGCAAACACTGTCAAGAAGAAAGTGCATCATATTCAAATGGTAGCGATGACGGTGATGACGAAGATGGTAAAAAGAAAACACAAAATGAAACAATAAACAATAAGCAAGAAAATCATAATCACAATGAATGTCATTGCGGTTGTGAGCATCACAACGGACATCATCACCATCATCACAATGGGCAATGCTCACATAATGACGAACACAACCATTATCATCACGAATGCGATTGTCAAGAAGAAAAAAATCTTGCTAATGAATATTTAACCTTAGCAAAACAAATTCAAGCAGATTTTGACAATTATCGTAAAAGAAATGCTGAAGCAATAACGCAAGCAAAGAATGAAGGTATAAAAACAGTTTTACTTGATTTTTTGCCCGCACTTGATGCGGTTGATAGAGCACTTAATTACATTGTTGATGAACAAAGTCGTGAAGGGGTGCACTTAATTAGGAAAATTTTTGAAAAGGCATTCAATGATTATAAAATTGAGCCTATTAGATGCTTAGGACAACATTACGACCCAAATTATCACGATGTAGTTTATGCTGAGGAAAGCGACAAGCCAAGTGGAACTATCATTGAAGAAATTGAAACAGGTTACATTATGAACGGAAAAGTTATTCGTCATAGTGTAGTTAAAATTGCTAAATAATTTTTAAAAGGTTAATTATTTAATAGTTATTAATTATTATAATTAAACCATTTAAATAAAATAAATGACAACAATTTTAAATTGAAATTAAATAAAATTAGTAAAATGTATATTTGTAGTATTTAGTAAAATTTACAACAATATTAAGCAAAAATTACAATAATACTACAAAAAAATACAACTATACTTAATAAATGACAACAACATTAAACATAAAAAATTTTGACATAATTAAATTATAGGAGGAAAATATTATGGCTAAAATTATAGGTATTGACTTAGGAACAACAAACTCTTGCGTAGCAGTTATGGAAGGCGGAGAAGCAACAGTAATTCCTAACGCAGAGGGCGGAAGAACAACGCCATCAGTTGTAGCATTTACAAAGGACGGCGAAAGATTAGTTGGTCAAATGGCAAAGCGTCAAGCAGTTGCTAATCCTGACCACACAATTTCATCAATTAAAAGAGAAATGGGAACAGACCATAAAGTTAAAGTTGAAGATAAATCATATAGTCCACAAGAAATAAGTGCAATGATTTTATCAAAACTTAAACAAGACGCTGAAAGTTATTTAGGACAAAAAGTTACTGAAGCAGTAATTACAGTTCCAGCATATTTTACTGACGCACAAAGACAAGCAACAAAGGATGCTGGTAAAATTGCAGGCTTAAATGTATTGAGAATTATTAACGAACCAACAGCGGCAGCACTTGCTTATGGACTTGATAAGGCAGAAAACAAAAATCAAAAAATTTGCGTTTACGATTTAGGTGGTGGTACATTTGATGTATCTATTATGGAAATCGGTGATGGCGTATTTGAAGTTTTGGCTACAAAAGGTAACAACCGTCTTGGTGGTGATGACTTTGATAACAAAATTATTGATGTTTTGGTTCAAGATTTCAAAGATAAAAACGGCATAGACTTATCAAAAGATAGAACCGCTTTACAAAGATTAAAAGAAGCAGCAGAAAAAGCAAAAATTGATTTGTCTGGTTCAAATAAAACAAGCATTAGTTTGCCATATATTACAGCAGATTCAACTGGTCCTAAACACCTTGAATATGAATTGACAAAGGCAAAATTTGAAGATTTGATTAGTGATTACATTAAAGAAACAATACAATTAACAAAAGATGCAATTAAAGACGCTGGATTAACAATGGGACAAATTGATAAAGTTGTATTAGTTGGTGGTTCAACTCGTGTACCTGCAGTTGTTGAAGCAGTTAAAAACTTGATTGGTAAAGACCCATTTAAAGGAATTAACCCAGATGAATGTGTTGCAATGGGTGCAGCAATTCAAGGCGGTGTATTGGGTGGCGAAGTTAAAGATGTATTGTTGCTTGATGTAACACCGTTATCACTTGGTATTGAAACACTTGGTGGTGTGTTTACAAAATTGATTGAAAGAAACACAACAATACCAACAAAGAAATCACAAATATTCTCAACTGCTGTTGACAATCAACCAGGGGTAGATATTCATGTATTACAAGGTGAAAGAGAATTTGCTGCAGATAACAAAACACTTGGTAGATTTAGTCTTAACGACATTCCACCAGCACCTCGTGGCGTTCCACAAATCGAAGTAACATTTGATATCGATGCTAACGGTATTGTACATGTATCAGCTAAAGACTTAGGAACAAACAAAGAACAAAACATTACAATTACTGCTTCATCAAATCTTAAAGAAGAAGATATCAATAAGGCAGTAAAAGAAGCAGAAGAATATGCTGAACAAGATAAAAAGAGAAAAGAACTTATTGATGTAAAAAATCAATGCGACGGTATGATTTTAGCAATTGAAAAATTGTTGAGAGAAAACGGCGATAAGATTACTGAAGACGATAAGAAAAAACTTGAAGAAGCAATCAAGAAAGCCAAAGAAGGTATGAATTCTGACAATGTTGACGATGTTAGAAAAGCAATGGACGAACTTTCAAAAGAAAGTGGTGATGTTGTTTCAAAATTGTACCAAACAGCAAGTGCAAACGCAGATAGCCAACAAGCACAACAAGAAAAGAAAGACGATGATGAAATTATCGTAGACGAAAAAGATTACAAACAAGAAAGCGACGAAAACGGCAACAAATAAAAGGAAATAATATGGCAGATTTTTATGATGTGCTAGGCGTGCCAAAGAATGCAACACAAGACGAAATCAAGTCCGCCTACCGCAAAAAAGCAAAGCAGTATCACCCCGACTTAAACAAGGATAATCCCGAAGTGGCGGCGGAAAAATTCAAGGAAGTAAACGAAGCATATAGTGTATTATCCGATGAAACTAAGCGAAGAAATTACGATACCTATGGCTCAGCAGATGGGCCAACAGGTTTCGGGGGTGGAAGTGGCTTTGGCGGTTTTAGACAAAGTTCGCAGGGTGGCTTTAGCGGATTTGGTGGTTTTAGTGATATATTTGGCGATTTATTTGGTGGCTTTGGCGGAGCAAGTACACGAGCAAGTAGTGCTAGCCAAGCACGAGATGGAAGCGACATTGAAAGTACAATTAACTTAACATTTAAAGAAGCGTGCTTTGGTTGTGCTAAAGAAATTAAAATTAATCGTGAAGAAACTTGTACGCATTGTAAAGGAACAGGTGCAAAAAACGGTACCGAATACAAAACTTGTACCGAGTGTGGCGGTAGCGGTAGAGTAAAATATACCCAAAACACACTTTTTGGACAAATGACATCAGTCGGTGTATGTAAAACTTGTAACGGAAAAGGTAAAATAATTAAAGAAAAATGCTCCGAATGTAACGGAAAGGGCATAAATAAAGTTACTCGAACAATAAAAGTTACAGTGCCAGCAGGCATCGACGAAGGACAAATACTCACTTTGCGTGGCGAAGGAAATAGCGGAATCAACGGCGGATACGACGGCGATTTAATGCTAAAAGTAAAAGTTGAAAAGCATCCAATTTTGGAAAGAGATGGCTTTGATGTTAAGGTGGAAGTGCCTATCCCATTTACTACCAGCATCTTAGGTGGAAAAATACTAATACCATCACTTGAAGGAAAGTTGGAACTAACAATTCCAGAACTTACGCAAACAGGTACAACCTTTAAACTAAAAGGTAAAGGTATACCAGTGCTTCGAAAATCTACAAGAGGTGATTTGCTTGTAACAGTAAAAGTAGAATTCCCTAAAAACCTTGATAGAAAAACAAAAGAAGCAGTAAAAAATCTTGATAGTCAATTTGACCAAAATCAATACGAAAAATACAAAAAATATGTTGATAAACTTAAAAACCTATAACCTATTGCATAAAAATTTAAATAAG
>CALVZW010000086.1 GCA_944372675.1 uncultured Clostridia bacterium | reverse complement strand
CCACAGGTCAAGGACCCTGTCCTTGTACTAGGGGGTCGTAGGGGGGATGGAAAATCCCACCCTACACTCACACACCACCCTACACTCACACGCACACGCACTTACCAAATCATTTTTATACCAGCAAAAATCATAATGAAAGCAAAAATAGCGCGTATCCAAACATTAGAAAGTTTTTTGAGTAAAAGCGAACCAACAACACCGCCCAAAATACTACCAACCATAACAAACGCAGTAATTTTTAAATCTAGCGACAAATTTATAGAATAAATGATTATAGAAACTAAAGAAATTGGCAACATTATTAATAAAGCGGTGGCGTGAGCCTTTTTGTCAGGAAGTGCTAAAATGTAAATTAATAACGGTACACATAACATACCCCCACCGCCACCAAAAAAGCCATTTGCAAAACCTATGATAACTCCAATAAGTATAAATAAAAAGTAACTCCACCTTGACAATTTCTTTTCATTCTGTTGCTTGTCATTTGCAATAACCGCAACAGGTTGCATCTGCGAATTTTTTATAATCTGCGTGTATTGCTTAACCTTATCACTAGGACAGTAAATAACACACTTTGAACTTTGGTTCCCTATTGCATTTTGTCGCATTTCAACCTTTTTGTGCCTAATAGAAATTTGCTTTACTTGCTTAGTTTCAATCGGTTTCGGTTGCTTAAACGCACATTCACAAAAATTTGCAGTGTCATTTTTTATTTTTACCGCTTTAAACTCATTCAATGAGTACTCACTTTCTCCAATTTTCTTAACAGATTTCATAGTTTATTTTGTGCAAAATGTTAAGTAATATTAAATATAGTCGAATTTATTGTTAATTTCAAAAAAAGTATTATAAAATATTTGATTTTTGGACGATAATATTATATAATATCACTAATCTTTGTTGCATAGAGTTTTTAATAAAATATGCACAATAAATAATAAAAAAGGTGTTTAATTATGAAATACAAAACAAATAACAAAAGTATTATGGCGCTAGTTATCGCAGTAGTATTTATTTTGGCACAACTATTACTATGCACGCCAGTTTTTACACAAAAAATTAATGCAAGTGCCTCAAAATCAAGTGAACTAAAGGAATATACTGAAACTGTAACAGTATCAAATGGTGATTTTTCAAGTACATCAGGGTCAACCTACCCTCGCACACCATCTAACTGGGAAGCAATAACATCCGCTTCACCAGAAGATTCACTTAAAGCAGGTGTCATCAATATAAATAACGATACCTTCGAAAAGAACAAAACTGATTACGGCTTAACATTAAATCCAGAAGCACCAAGCCATACTGATGATTATATTTTAATGCTAAATTCACAAGATACAAAAGTAAATTATGGCTACAAATCGTCATCAATAACGCTTGACGCACAAAGTTACTATTCAATCTCGTTTTCAGCGCTAACACAAACAACAAATAACAACGGATTTTCAGCATATATCACAAGCGATAGCATTGAAAATACTGCATTAAACTCATTTGTTAATGTGCAAAGTGGCGTTTGGAACACATATAGTTTCTACATTACAACAGGGTTAGATTCAGTAACAATCAACATTGAACTTTGGATAGGAACAAAAACACAAAACCAAAGCACAAGCGGAGCAGTATTCTTTGACAATGTAAAAGCGGTAAAATATACCGAAACAGCATTTGACGACTTACCAAAGGACGCATTGACAGAAAGAACAATTGATTTACAATCACAATTAGTAAACAAAATAACAAACGCAAGTTTTGAAAACGGAGCAACAGGCTTCACAAAAATTACAACAAATACAACCGATAACGCAATTTCAGGTTTTACAAGTCTAT
This sequence comes from uncultured Clostridia bacterium, assembly GCA_944372675.1. GTDB lineage: Bacteria > Bacillota > Clostridia > Christensenellales > UBA1242 > CAKVOD01. Next base: position 2,209 of record CALVZW010000086.1, on the reverse strand, counting down.
CTGCAAGCGGATTTGATACCGCAGGGACAAAAATAACAACTGCCCCATCAACAAATATGTTGAACGCAAGAGATGAAAATTTAACACAAGTAACCAACCAAAAAGGACTTTTCATAAATAACCTAAGCGAAACAGCAACAGGTTACAAAACAGCAAGTTTTGTTGTTGATAGATTTGAAACTTACGCAATATCAATTTGGGTAAAAACAAGTGCATTAAGTGCAAACGGTGTAAGTTTAATTTTGACGCAAGTTGAAGACGAAGACAGTGAAGAAACATTATATTCTTCAACATTTAGCAGTCTTAACACTTCATCATACACAAACTCATTTACAAACAACTGGGCACAATATACATTCTATGTACAAGGTAACCCTTTTGAAAGCACAGAACTTGAATTGCAATTATGGTTAGGAACAGACGGCGCTGAAACACAAGGATATGCATTCTTTGATGAAATAAGAGTGTCAACAATCACACCAAACCAATATGCAAACGCAACAGAAGGCACATATCTTAAAAAATTATCATTGTCGAACTTAGAAGCAATGGATATTGCAAACGGCGCATTTAACTTAATAACAAACGGCGACAAAGTTGAAGGCGTTTATGAACCAAGCGACTGGACTTTAAGTAGCGAAAGCGGTCTTGATTCAAAATATAGCGGAATTATCAACACAAAATCAGAATATTTTGACGCAACATCAAAAAATTACAACTTATTCATAAACCCTGGTGTAATACCAAACGAATATAATAGTTTAGATGTATCAAAAGTTTCAAACAATATTTTAATGATATACAACGCAACAGCAGGCGACCAAACATATACAAGCAGTGAATATAGTTTAAGTGCTGATACAACTTACAAAGTAACATTCTACGCAAAAGTTGGAGATGCAACCGACTATGCAACAGTAAAAATTGCAAACGACGGTAACACAATAGCAAACTTCATAATCACAAACAAAGAATGGACAAAATACACCGCATACATTAAAAACGGTGCAAGTAGTGAAACTGTTACATTCGCCCTATCGTTAGGGAGTGCTGACCAAGAAGCAACAGGATATGCATTCTTTGATAACTTTGAATCAACAACAGTTGAAGACGACATTTATGAATTAACAGCAAACTCAACAACCGCTTTGTGTGATTTAGCAGAAGAAAACTTCCTAATCACAGGCGAACAAGTAAACGAAGTATACACTCCATATCAATGGACAGGCAAAAATTATTCTAATGAAGACGACAGCATAATTGCTGGAATACTCAACAAAAATAATACAAGATTGCCATTTGATATCAATGATGAAAATTCAAAAACAGGCAATAGTTTAGTAATCTTCAGCCCTAACGACACATACTATTCATTTACAAGCACAAAATCTTATACATTCTCTGCAAGTTCTTATTACAAAGTAGATATTACATTTAAAACATATAATATCTCACAAGACGAACACAACAAACAACTTGACACAGATGATAAAGAAATACCATTTGGTGCATTCTTTGAATTAAGCGGATTAAATGTTAAATCAAACGCATTAGTAAACACAAATGACGAATTTACAACATACACATTCTACATTAAAACATCATCAACAGAAACATCAAGTACAATCACAGTATCATTAGGTGGTGCAAACGCACTTACCAAAGGCGGAATTGCAGTATCAAAGATTGCAGTTAACGAATCAACTGAAGACGCATATAACGAAGTATCAAACGACCTTGATTCAGCAATAGGTTCAAAAGTTGATTTAAGCGATGAAGATACTGATGATACAACTGACGATACAACTGATTCAACCCCTAATTTCCAATTAATAGACATTGCTGGAATAATTATTGTTGTAGCAATAGTAATTGCAGTAATAGGAACAATAATTAAGAAAGTAACATCTAAAAAGAAGAATGTAAAAACAACAGTCGGCAAATACGACAGAACATATAGTTCTAAAAATGCTAAAGGCGTTGAAAAAGTTGAAGATAGATTACAAGAAGTTGAAGTAGAACTTGCTCGCTTAAATGAAGTAATATCAGTGTTAACAAAAACACAAAACGAACTCATTGAAAAGCGTGCAAACTGCTCAGACACAATGCAAGCAGAAAAATTATTAAAACAAATTGAAAAGATTAGCAACGAATTATCTTACGAATTAGATAACAAAGAATCAGTGCTTAAAGAACAAAAAATTCTTAA
>CALVZW010000085.1 GCA_944372675.1 uncultured Clostridia bacterium | reverse complement strand
ACTCTTAAATAAGGATAACCATCACCAGTTAAATTTCCCCATATATTGTTTGACCACTTACTTTTATTCTCTATACCACAATTAATGCCTTCCATATCAAATGCTATTTCTGCTTGTTTAGTACCACTAGTAAAAATAACATTAGCATAACAATTTTCTATTGACGAATCACCTGAAATTTGTGCAACTATCCCCGCTTCGTATATCTGAGGAATCCAGTCATCATGCCACGATTTAAATTTACAAGTTGCATAACAATTAATAATTTGCGTATCAACAGCATTACTTACTATTGCTCCAACATAGTCTTTCCCAGACATTACTGTTATACCAATATTTCCTGAAATTTTACAATTAGAAATAATGGCATTATCAGCATTATTAATAATGCCACGCACACTTGACATGCCTTCAACTATAGAACAAACTATATTTAAACTTAAATTTTTTATTTCAACTTTATAATTTGCTCCACTTATATACCCAAAGAAAGAAAAATCCCAATTAACATTTTTTATTTCTATATTATGCCCATTTCCATCAAAAACGCCAGAAAAAGCATTATTTTCATCATTTCCAATAGTATTAAAAGTTGTTTCAACTACACAATCATTCATAACCTTATAATAGGCAGTTTTGTAAGTTAGTGAACCTTGAATACTAGGAGTAGAATTTCCATTTTCATTTATAATGGTTGCAAATTGAATTAAATCTTCACTAGTGCTAATTAAATGTGGGTCATCTTCAGTCCCCTTATGGCTATTTAAACAACCTGCAAATGTATTTTCGCCCACTGCCATTAAACTATTTTCTATATTAGATTTGTTAGTACTGCATAAAAATACTAATACCATACTTAATATAAACACAAAAAGCCACGATAAAAGTAATATCGTAGATTGTACTGTGCTAAGTTTTTTACCAGCATTAACTTTTTCAACCTTTTTTGTTAAATTAAAAGAAGCACTTTTTCTTTCTTTTGCAACATTGTTATTGATTTTGCTGTAGTTATTGCTGTTTTTGTTGCACAATTTTACATTTTTGTTATTAAATTTTAAATCAATTAAACCTTTACAATTTTCTTGTTTTTCTTGACTTGAATTGTAAAAAATATTATCAAAAGTCGTTTTGTTTAAAAACTTTTCTTCGCAATTATTATTGTTATTGGATATAGATAGTTGCCTATCTACCCCCCCCCCCCCTAGCATTTTATTCTTTTGTATTTTCATTTTCTCTCGCACTCCTTTTTTCTTGTTATCTTCATTATAACACAATTTTTTATGTTAAGTCAAACCATTTTCATAGTGTAATTGGTATATTTGTAATGAATTTATTAAAGTATTATTATTAAAAAAAATTAATAATATTAATTTGTTGATTTTTATTTACTAACAAAAAAAACATTTATGTAAATAAATTGTTAGGACAAAAAATAATTGAATGTGATATCTTTTTAACACGATTTCTATTTGTGTTTCTGCAATTATTTATATTTTAAATTTTAAGTTTACATTATTTTAGTTTTTGACAAGGTGTAAATATTACATAAATTGTTTAATCTTTTTAAAATTAGTAAAAACAATAAACACTTTATTAGATACTTTTACTTGAATTTTAACAAATTCAATTTTTAATTAATAAATTTATAAATAACAAAAATTGTTTTAAATAAAAAAAAACTACAGTCAATCTGTAGTAAATTAAATTTGAGCATCAACAAGTAAAACCGTATTTTTATTGCCGTTTTTTACTTCTTCAAACGGCGTAGGCTCATTCACTTGTTCATCATATTTCTTTGCATAGTCAAGATATGTAACTAATATTTCTTTTGCGTTTGCAAATGCCTCCTCCACCGTAGTACCTTCAACAAATAATTCTAGGTCGTGTATTGCTGCGGTATAAGAGTTAGATTCAGCATCATAATAAAAAACGCACGGATACGAAACTAACATAATTCACCTTTAATTATAATATATCACAAAATGTTGCTTTATCAAAATGTTTATAACCAATTATTTAAAATCCTAACATAAAGTTTGGAGATATTGCTCTACCGATAAACATCATCATCATTGAAAAACTCAACATAAAACTTAATATGAATAATGCTGTTGCAATATTATTATATTCTTTTGTTTTATCTGCTCTTTTTAACTCTATTCTGTTTTTTCTGCAAAAAACAAATGGTACGATATGTGCTATTGTATATAGATATATTGGTATTCCCCACCACACAGCGTTATGTTTTGGTAGTCCTAATATTGCAAGCAATATAACTCCTACTAATGTTAACCCAATTACACCGTATGAGATATAACTTATATACATTGATTTTTCTTTTGAATATTTATCTACAAACTTTTCTTCTTGTTTTTCCGTAGTCATAAACTGGCTAAGGTCAAAATTGCCTAATTGGTTAATATCCATTACTTTCTCCTATGATTTTCTTACTTCTTTAACTCTTCTACCGTCATAAGTAATTCTTTCAAATCTTAATTTATAATGTTTTAATTTATCCTTAATTAAATCAATAACTTCTTGAGCATTCTTTGCACCCCATACCATATCTTCAAAACCTTCTTCATAAATTCTGGTTTCTCCAACCTTAGTGCCTATTAATTTTGAACTCCAACCTTCAACACCGTCAATTGCTATTACCATACGGTAAAGTGTCCAAGCATTCGCAATTTCTCCTAATGTACCACTGCCACCGCCTATTGCTACCACTACTGGTGCGTTTGCTGTAATTACATCTCGCGCTAAGTCAATTCCTGTTCCAATAACAATATCAGCATATTCGTTTGCCATTGTTTCGTCATACATTGGAAGTACTGCTATTGTATCGCCTTCCTTGTACTTTTCACTTGCTTTTGCTCCTTTCAAAGCATATTTCATAACGCCATTAAGTCCACCAGTCATAACTCTATAACCGTTGTCAACAAGTGCTTTACCCACTTCAAACGCAATTTTGGCTTTCTCTGAATCTTCTTCGCATACGCCGTTGCCTATTACTGATACTATAGTTCTCATATTTCCTCCATATTCTATTTGATAGAAAAGAAATATTAAAACTACATTTCCATTCCATCATCACCTTTATTCTTTTCTTTACTGCTTAATTTGATATTTTCTTCACTTAATAATTTAATCTTTTGTTGATAAGTGTCAATTAATGACCTTAATATTTGGTTGTTTTGAATTAAAAATTCCATTTCCTTTTTTATTTTTTTGATATCAAACAACTTTGCTTGAAGAATTATCAAAAAATCTCTTGACATAGTTTTTAACTCTTCAATACTAATATCTATTCCTAATTCTGCCAAAGCAATTTTGATTTCTTCAACATTAACTTCTAATTCTTCCATCGTAATTCTCCTTAATTTGAATTAAGTTTATTATATCACACTTTTTTCAAAAACAAAAACACTTTGACTAAAAAAATTATATGTTTTTATTAGACAAATTTTTACTCTTTTAAAATTTGCAGGGTAAGATTTTCCATCTTTTTTTGCAGGGTGGGATTTCCCATCCCCCCTGCACCCCGCAAGTAGCAAGGACAGGGTCCAAGCCCAGTGGAGCCTTTGGAACACAAAGTCAAGTTAAGTGCGTTTACACTTAAACTTTTGTCTTTTGCTCACCGCAAAAGGTCAAAGGTTAGGCGAAAGTGTATGTTCTATTTGTAGCTTGTGCTAAGAGTTAGTTTTTATCTAAGGGAACTACCCGTTCCCTTAGCAACCCTTAGGCAAGGAAAATCTTCCTTGACCTGTAGAGTTTGGAAAGTACACTAAATTTAGTTTGTGAATAAAAACTTTTTATTATTATTTTTATTTTTTGCTTCCGCAAAAATTAATAATAAAAATCTTTTATCACTAAATTTATGTAATTTCTAAAACTTTACAAGTGCAATTACAAAAACACATCAAATATACAAAAACACTAAATTTAAATAATAATTAATTGTAATAAATACAAATAGAACATTTTCTTTCATTTACACTTTGAACTTTTGCGAGAGCAAAAGACAAAAGTTTGAGTGCAAACGCACAAAACTTTGGCTTTTACACTCCAAAGGCTACACA
>CALVZW010000084.1 GCA_944372675.1 uncultured Clostridia bacterium | reverse complement strand
TTTAATGGAAAACAGCATATACCAAGATATTGCCAAAAGAACTAATGGCGACATTTATTTAGGGGTTGTTGGACCAGTAAGAGTGGGTAAATCGACTTTTATTACAAATTTTATGGAACAGTTAGTAATTCCTAACATTGAAGATAGTAATGTTCGTATTAGGGCTATTGACGAATTGCCACAGTCTGCTGATGGTAAAACTATTATGACTACGCAACCAAAATTTGTACCAAGCGAAGCGGTTAGTATTAACATTGATAACATATCAATGAATGTTCGCCTTATTGATTGTGTAGGTTACTTTGTTACTGGTGCTTTAGGGACTAATGAGGGTGATAGACTAAGACTTGTCAAAACACCTTGGAGTGATGAAGAAATGCCACTTGAAAGGGCGGCTGAAATTGGGACTGAAAAGGTAATTAAAGAGCATTCCACAGTTGGAATTGTTGTTACAAGTGATGGAAGTTTTGGCGAACTACCACGCGAATCATTTATTGATGGCGAAGAAAGAGTAATTAATGAATTAAAATCAATTAACAAACCTTTTGTTATTGTTTTAAATTCTTCGCATCCAAAGGCGCAAGAAACAGTTGCACTTGCAAACGATTTAACTAATAAATATGGTGTTAAAGTTATGGCAGTTGATGTATCAAATTTAAATCAAGAAAATATTAATGATATCTTTCGCAATCTTTTGCAAGAGTTTCCAATTATTGCAATGCAAATTCATTTGCCAAAATGGATGCAAGCATTGCCATATAATCATCCACTAATTGAAAAGGTAATTGATGAATTTAAAACTAATTGCGAAAATGCTTATAAGATAGGAGATTTAGATAATAATCAAGTCTTTACTGAATCCGAAGAATTTGAGCCAATTAGTGCAAATTTAGTTAAATTGGGTGAAGGTAAGATTGAATATGAAGTAAAAACTAAACCGCAACTATTTTACAAGGTGCTAAGTCAAGAATGTGATATTGACATTGAGGATGACTTCAACTTAATGCGTCAAATTAAAGGGCTTGCACACGCAAAGAAAGAATATGACAAACTTAAAGATGCGTTAATTTCCGTTGAAGAAACTGGTTATGGGGTTGTTAATCCTAAGTTAACAGATATGGTATTAGATGAGCCGGTTGTTGTTAAACAAGGAAGTCGTTATGGCGTAAAATTACATGCTAGTGCACCAAGTTTGCATTTAATGAAAGTTGACATTGAAACAGATTTATCACCATTAGTTGGCACTGAGGCACAAACAAACGATTTTGTAAAATATTTACAAAATGAATTTGAAAACAATCCACAATCATTATGGGATACTAATGTTTTGGGTCGTTCGCTTAGCGATTTAATTGAAGACGGTATGAAATCTAAATTAAATGGTATGCCTCTTGATGCTCAAAGAAAAATGCGTAGAACTCTTACAAAAATTGTAAATGAAGGTAAGGGCGGAATTATTTGTATTCTTCTGTAGTTAATTTTTGATTAATATAAATAAAAAAGACAATCTAAAATAATGTATGTTATTTGACTTTGTCTTTTTTTTATGCTTTGTGATTGATTTTTTTAGAGCAAGAAAAATCTTTATTTTTTAAATTATATTGTAAAATAAAAGTTTAAAATAATGAAAAAATTTAAAGATATTTTGCTTTTATTTACGATGAAAAATTTGATATTGTGTTTTTTATTACTTATGTTAGTAAATAAAAAACAAAAACATTATAATTGTTTTATCTTATTGTGGTTTTAATTAGTTAGTTGTTTAATTTATTTGTATTTTAAATTGCGTTGTGTTATATTATAATTAGATTATAAGGAGTTACAATGACCGATAGAGAAAAAGCAGTTAATGAATTAAGAATGTTAAGTGCAATGGAAATTGCAAAGGCAAAGTCTGGACATACAGGTATTGCTTTAAGTAGTGCACCTATTATGTTTGCACTTTTTAATGACCACTTAAATTTTAATGTAAAAGATACAAATTGGTTAATGCGTGATAGATTTGTTATGAGTGCTGGACACGGAAGCGCACTTTTGTATGCAATTTTGCATATGTTTGGCTTTGATTATTCAATAAAAGATTTACAAAATTTTAGACAAATCAATTCAAAGTGTGCAGGGCATCCAGAAACAATTAGTCCTTATATTGAAGCAAGCACGGGGCCACTTGGACAAGGTATTGCTAATGCGGTGGGTATGGCATTGTGTGAAAAAAAATTAAATGATTTATCTAAAAAAGAAAATGAAGGTTTTTTTAGCCATTATACTTATGTTTTAGCAGGAGAAGGTGATATATCGGAAGGCATATGTTACGAGGCGTGTTCATTAGCGGGATTATGGAAATTAAATAAACTTATTATATTACTTGATAACAATAATATGACTATTGAAGGCAAAGCCGAATTAGCATTAAGCGAAGATTTGATAAAAAGATTTGAAGCACAAGGCTTTTTTGTGCAAGTCGTAGAAAATGGGAATGATAGTCAAGAAATTTCAAACGCAATAGCAAAAGCAAAAGAACAAAACGAAAAACCTAGTCTTATTATTTGTAAAACAAAATTGGGTTACGGTTGCGAACTTGAAGATACGCCACAAATTCATGGGAAAGCACTAGATGAAAAGGGCTTAAAATATTTGAGTGATAAGTTGGGAGTTAATGTTGATAATTGGAAATTTTCAAAGTCAACTAAAGCAATTGTTAATGAAAGTCTTAAAAAGAAAAAAGAATTATATAATAAAACACAAAAAAGATTGCAAATTTTTATGCAAAACAAATTATTTCAACCTTTAAATATTGATAAAATAAAAGAAAGTTTGTTTAATCAAAATTGGTTTTATGATTTAGCAACACGAGAAAGTAGCGGTAAAATTTTGAATTTTTTAAAAGAGCAAATACCTAATTTGATAGGCGGTAGTGCAGATTTAGCACCATCAACAAAATCGTACTTTTTAAATGAAGACTATTTTTCTAGCGAGAATATACAAGGAAGAAATATTCATTTTGGAATAAGAGAACACGCAATGGCTGGTATTGCAAATGGTATACAACTATATGGCGTTTATAGAGCATTTGTTTCTACATTCTTTGTGTTTTCAGATTATCTTAAACCTAGTTTGCGAATGTCAGCACTAATGAAATTAAATGTACTATATCTATTTACTCACGATAGTATATTAGTTGGAGAAGATGGGCCAACTCATCAACCTATCGAACAATTAGCAAATTTGCGAAATACGCCTAATGTTTTAGTTTTTCGTCCTTGTGATACAAGAGAAACGGTTGCAGGGTATCTGCTATATTTATTAAATGATAATAAACCAACTGCATTAATTCTTTCACGGCAAACATTAAATATGCAAAATAGCGACTTAGAAAAAGCCGTATTTGGTGGGTATATTTTAGAAGAAACATCATTAAATAAATATGATGTAACACTTATTGCAAGCGGTAGCGAAGTGCAAACTTGTATGGAACTTAGAAACTTATTATTTAAAAAAGGTTATATAGCAAGGGTCGTTTCAATGCCTTGTGAAAGTATATTTAATGAGCAAACACAAAAATATAAAAGAAAAGTTTTAGGTGATGGACTTAGAATATTCATCGAATTATCTAACGATAATGTTTATCAAAAATATTTAAGAGAATATGACGAAGTTTACAATTTAAATGATTTTGGGAAAAGTGGCAAAGCGGATGATGTTTTAGATTATATGTCAATGAGTAGTACTAAATTGCTTAATAAAGTAATTAAAGCAATAAAAACATATAAAAAATACAACAGGACTTTGCTTGATGATTAAATTGCAAATAAAAATTATGCTTTAGTTGTTGAGAAAAATAATTTTTAAAATGGTTTAGTTTGATAAACGAAAAATGATTATGTATTTTGTTATTTTAGTTGTTTATATGGCACTAATAACAGAAAAATCTTATTTTTTAAAAAGAAATTATATATATAAAACTATAAAACAAGATAAAAATGTTTGACTAAAAAGTTTTAATTGTGATATACTAATAGTAGTAAAAAAAAGAGGAGAGCGAGATATTATGAGAATGAAAAAGAATAAAATGCTAGGGGGGGGGGGGGGAAGATAGTTATCTATCTACATCCAATAATAACGAAAATTGTAAGAGTA
>CALVZW010000083.1 GCA_944372675.1 uncultured Clostridia bacterium | reverse complement strand
AATGAAACAATTAATAAACATAAGAGATTAAACCTTTTATTGTGTATTTAAGATCGTATAAACAAAGTAATTTTTAAAAAGTTACTAAACATAAAAATAACATTAATAAAACTTGTATAATACACTTTATAAATATTAGTAATAAAAATGCTGATAGTTTAAAAAATTTATGTGTAATTAATAGATTTAAATTTTATTTACAATAAATCTTATAAGAGTATTGACAAAAAGTTTATAAAAAAGTATAATATATACAAAGTTAAGTAATATAGGAGTAAATATGAACTATCAAAGATTTATTGTGTTTGTAGTTGCATTGCTAACGATAGTCGCTTTAGGGGTTACAGTGTACTACTTTATGAAAGATGATGAATTTATTAATCTACAAACTAATGAAATCTATGTTAATGTTGGCGACACTTTTAAGTTGTCATATCAACACGACAATCCACTTGATAGCACAGAAATTGAATGGGTTATCAAAAACACTGATTTAATTAGTTATGACAAAGAGACAAACATTTTTACCGCAGTTGCTGCTGGTGAAACTGAAATTTGGCTTGACACCAATCGAAGTGGTTGGGCTGTTCAACAATGTATTGTTAAAATAGGTGATGGAACAAGCGAAAATCCATTCATTATTAAAAGTGCAGAACAATTAGTTGATGGACTTGAAAATATTGCTGAGGGTGCAACTGCCGATAGTAGTTACATTTTGGTTGCAGATATTGATTTAGCAAATACTAATTTTGAACCTTTATTTAATGGTAATTCTTTTGGCGGTGAATTTAATGGCAATGGTCATTCAATTAGTAATTTAACAATAACTGCTAATTCACCAATTGAATATGCCGGTTTGTTTGCTAGAATTTCATCAAAAGGCTATGTTCACGATTTGGTACTTAATAATGTAGTTATTAGCGGATTAGTGAATAATGCTGGTGCAGTTGCTGGTGTAAATAATGGACTTATTGAAAAAATACAAGTAAACGGTGTTGCCATAAGTTCGCAAGTTACATCATATGTAGCAAACATTGGAAGCATTGCTGGTCAAACTAATGCAATTAATGATGCAAATGCAAGCAATGTGAATTACAATTTAATAGGAAGAATTGACAGATGCGAAGTATTTAATGCTAATTTGCAAGGTTTACAACGAAGTAAGGTTGGCGGTTTAACAGCGGTATTAAATGGCGGAGTTATCATAAACTCATCATTTAATGGCGAAATTTCATCAAGCAATTCTTCAACTATTGGGGCAGGTATTGTTGCCGAAATGTATGCAACAACTAACTCAAATGCAAAATTAAAAGATAACTATGCAGTTGTTAAATTCCAAGGAACTTTCAATAAGGCTGGAATAGTTTATACAAATGATTTTGCACAATATGATAAATCGGAAAATGTTATTTGGGGACAATATTTTGACGAAGAAGTTTGTGCTGATAGTAGTGTAAAAGCAATCGCAAACAACGGGTATGACGATACTGCACTTTATGATAAGAGAGTCGCAGATAAAATTCTTGTTGCTGAAGGTGCTACAACTCAAGAAATTAAAGTTGGCTTAAAGGAAGGATACAAGTACACATTAAATCCTGATGATACATTTGATGCTGGACAATATACAGGAATGTTAAGCCACGTAAAATATGCTAATAGTTCAGCAATTGAAGCATTTAATTATGATTTTAGCATTGTATGGACTCAAAGCAATGAAGTAAACAATGGATATCCAACATTACAAATGTCAGGTAAGGCGGATGATTACTTTGTACCTGTAAGTGGAGAAGGAACAGAGCCAGAAACTCCTGTTGACCCTGAAGACCCCGATGACCCAGAAAATCCTGAAGACAACCGCACAATTTATGAATTATTATCACAATGTGCTGAAGGTGAAACAGTTGCTTTGTCTAAAGATTATGACTTTGGTGGGCAAGACTGGGTAACTATTAGTTCATTCAATGGTATTTTAGATGGTCGTGGTTTTACAATTAAAAATGTTGTTGTAACTGGTGGGTCAAGTGAGGCTGGACTATTTGGCACACTTGGAAAGAGTGCAGTAATTAAGAATATTACTTTTGAAAATGTAACAGTTAAGAGTGGAAAGTATGTTGGTATAATTGCTGGTATCAATAACGGTATTATTGAAAGTGTAACAATTAAAAATACCAATAATACTTACAAAGGAATTGCAGTAGAAACAAATAATTCATTATATGCTGGTGGTATTGTTGGTCTAAACAACGGCTCAATAAATTCAGTTAACAGTTCAGTTGACATTACAGTTTCAACATCAAGTAGTTATGAATTTAGAGTAGGTGGTGCAGTTGGACAAAACAGCGGATACATTAATGATGTTGCAGTTGAAGCAAATATTTTAAGCAATGCAACAAACAACAGAGTTGGTGGTGTTGCTGGATACAATGAAAGCAGTATTAAATATAGTGCATTTAGTGGGGCTATAACTACATCAATTTTGAATAACAACTATGCAGGTGGTATTGCTGGATATAACATTAGTTCTGCTTCAATTGAATTAAGTTCAGTGCAAGGCACAATTAATGCATATAATGTTGGTGGTTTGGCTGGATATAACAGTAACAGTGCTACAATTAGCAAAAACAATGTTTACAACGCAACTTTAAAGGGTGAGAGAGTGGGCGGACTTGTATCTACAATGCAAAACGGTAAAGTTGATAACTGTTCAGTAGTTGCTACATTGGTAGGCTTGAGTGATAGTTCTATTAAGGGCGGTTTTGCAACTTATGTAATGGGAAGTACAAATGTAAGCGGTTCTGGTGATTGTGCTAGAATTGAGCAATGTTTTGCTTCAACAAAGTTTGAAGGTGCAGGCGAAAACTATGCAGAAACTCAAAGTCCTATAAGAATTAGTTTGGCTAACTCAAACGGACTTAAGCAAGCGGGCTTCATACTAAAATCTATTTATGATAAGGATGTTGCTGGCGATGCCAAAACTCAAGGTTCATCAAAGGCTAGTGGCGGTATTTTTGGCGGGTTATTCAATGACCCTAACAAAGGTTATAGCGATGGAAAAAACTATAACAATCTTGATGGTAGAACAAGTACCAATGATTGCAAAAATAGTTTAACTCCTTTTACAACCGATAACAGAAGTTTTGATTTTACAAACATTTGGTCAATCGGCAACGGCGATTATCCTAAAGTTAATGGTGTTAAAACTATATAATACTAAATAAAAAACATATTAGGCGTTTAAAGTCTAATATGTTTTTTTGTAGTACGTGTGCGTGATTGCTGGGGGAGTGTAGGGGGATTTCCCATCCCCCTACGACCCGCGAGTAGCAAGGACAGGGTCCAAGCCCAGTGGAGTTTAGGGTATAGTAAAAGCCAAAATTTGTGCGTTTGCACTTAAACATTTGTCTTTTGCTACCGCAAAAGTCCAAGTGTTAAGCAAAGGGTATTGTTCTATTATTAGTTAGTACTAGCAGTTGGTTTTATTTAAGGGAACTACCCGTTCCCTTAACAACCTTTAGGCAAGGGAAATCTCCCTTGACCTGTGGAGTTTAAGGTATAGTAAAAGCCAAGTTAAATGCGTTTGCACTTAAACATTTGTCTTTTGCTACCGCAAAAGTCCAAGTATTAAGCAAAGGGTATTGTTCTATTGTTAGTTGGTACTAGTAGTTGGTTTTTATTTAAGGGAACTACCCGTTCCCTTAACATCCTTTAGGCAAGGGAAATCTCCCTTGACCTGTGGAGTTTAGGGTATAATAAAAGCCAAGTTAAATGCGTTTGCATTTAAACATTTGTCTTTTGCTACCGCAAAAGTCCAAGAGTTAAGCAAATGTAAGTTTTCTTTTGTTGGCAAGCACTTAATCCTAATAAAATTAAGAAGTGTATGTATTTATGGGGTTGAAAATGGCATAAATTTAGTGATTAAAAGTATTTTTTATTATTTTTGCGAAAGCAAAAAATAAAAATAATAATAAAAAGTTTTAACGCACTAACTAAATTTTGTGTGCTTTGCCAAACTCCACAGGTCAAGGACCCTGTCCTTGCACTAGGGGTGCAGGGGGATGGGAAATCCCACCTGCGAAAATTAGATAAAACTAACTTTTGTAGCAAACAAAAAAACGGGAAAAAGATTCCCTTTTAAAATATTACTTTAGCAAATAAAGAATACCAATTGTTTCTTCTCCGCAATGGCTAGCAATAGTAGCCCCAGCGGTTGTATAGTAAATGTTTTCAAAATTAGTCTTGCT
>CALVZW010000082.1 GCA_944372675.1 uncultured Clostridia bacterium | reverse complement strand
ACTAAATTTAAATAATAATTAATTGTAATAATTACAAATAGAACATTTTCTTTCATTTACACTTTGAACTTTTGCGAGAGCAAAAGACAAAAGTTTGAGTGCAAACGCATAAAAATTTGGCTTTTACTTTCCAAAGGCTCTACAGGTCAAGGACACTGTCCTTGTCCTAGGGGGTCGTAGGGGGGATGGAAAATCCCACCCTACACAACTCCCCCGCCTAGTACTAAGCACAAATAAAACATCTAACTTTGCCTAAGACTTTGAACTTTTGCGGTAGCAAAAGACAAAAGTTTAAGTGCAAACGCATAAAACTTTGGCTTTTACACCCCAAAGGCTCTACAGGTCAAGGAAGATTTTCCTTGTCCTAGGGGGTCGTAGGGGGGATGGAAAATCCCACCCTACACACACTCGCACCAACTAGTGCAAATCACAAATATTTGACGGCTAACTCTATTTTTTCATGCAGTAAACTGCAAATTTGAGCATTTAAGTTGTTATCTTGCCCTTCAACAAGTATTCTAATTTTGTTTTCAGTACCACTTGGACGAAGAACAATTCGCCCCTTGTCCGCTAAACTTTGTAAACATTCATCTAAAGCAGTTTTGATAATACCTGCTTCAATAATAGTTTGCTTTTTATTAAATGGTACTACAACATTATCTTCAACATAAGGATATAAGATTAAATCATTTAATATATCACCAATCTTTATACCGGTAATTTTTTCTAGTTTCAATAATAAAACCGATATGAATATACCATCACCCGTCTTAGAAAAATCGCCAAAAATTATATGCCCTGCCTTTTCCCCACCTAGTGCTAGTTTTTGCGATTGCATCATCGTGCTTACATTCTTATCCCCTACCGCCGTCCTAAGCATTTTTATGCCGTACTTTTTTAAACTGTGTTCTAAGCCAAAGTTTGAAAGCACTGTTGCAACTACAGTGTTGCCGTAAAGCATATTTAACTTTTGCATATAATGGGCTAATACATATAAAATGCTATCCCCATCAAGCACTCGCCCATCCTTTAGTACGCATACAACCCTATCACCATCTCCATCATAGGCAAAACCAATGTCAAAATCATTCATTTCAACTGTCTTGCGTATAAATTCTGGATGCAATGCACCACAATCTTTGTTAATGTTAAGCCCTGTATATTCACTGTTAAATACTGTGTAATCTGCTTTTAAACTTTCAAACACTTTGCTTGCACAAGTACTGCACGCACCAAAACTACAATCTATTGCAACTTTTACTCTATCTAATGTAATTGCTATGTTTTTTACAACATTGTCGCAATATTCTTGCACTAAATTTAATGCATTGTATTTACCTAATTTGTCAAAAGTTTGCAAACCGTAATCGTCTGCATTGTCAATTATGTATTGCAACTTTGCTATTTTTTGTTCGCTAAGTTTGTTACCAAAATTGTCAAATATTTTAATACCGTTATCCTGTGGCGGATTGTGACTAGCAGTTATCATAATAGCATAGTCGTACTTATTTGCACACAAATTGCTTACCGCTGGAGTTGGTAATATACCTGCATCCACTACATTTACTCCGTGACTAAGTAAGCCCGATATAATACTAAATTTAAAACTATCTGTGCTTAGTCTTGTATCACCACCAATCAAAACACAACTGCCGTTTTGTTCCTTTGTCAAAATGGCTAACGCTTTTCCTACTTTATAGCAAAGCGATGGAGTTAAAAATTTGTTTGCTATCCCTCTAATACCATCTGTTCCAAATAATTCAGTTTTCTTATTCATAAAAATAAAATATGCAACACTCGTTTTATTTGCTATTGTTTTGTATTTTTTTTAATGATTTGCAAAAATTTATTTAAGTACAAAAATAATATTGTATTAATCATTGCTTAAAATAATTTAAACCACTCTTTCATTACAAGATTAAAAACAAAGAAATAAACAATATTGCTTAGTCATATAATTAATATGCTTGTATTTTTTTAAAAAATATTGTAAACTACTACTATTAAAAAAAGGAAGTTTATTTATGGAAATAGCAACAATAGTTTTAATAGTTCTCAATGTTCTTTTTGGACTATTCATATTTTTAGGCTTTATGTGGGGTCTAAAACGCGGAGTGAAAAAATCGGCATTGCGTATAGCATTTATTGCCGGTGCGTTAGTTTTAGCATTTGCAATTGCAATTCCTGTAACAAATGTTTTAATGACAATGGACATTTCGTCAATTGTTAATCAAACAGACGAAAATGGACAGCAAATTACAAACATTGAAGAAATGCTCGTAAATGCAATGACGCAAAATGCTGAAATTAAAGAACTTTACGACAACAGCGAAAGTTTCCGTGCTTTGATTGATGCTTTACCAAAAATGCTAGTTCAATGCGTTGTGTTTGTAATACTATTCTGGGTACTCAAAATTTTGACTTGGATAATTTACGCAATAGTTGCAAAAGCGATTTGGGGTAAAAAGAAAAAATCAAAACAAGAGAAAGAACAAGAAAAGCAAGAAAATCGCACTGTTGAAAATGGCAAAGTTATTGAAAATGGAACGGTACGACCTGTTGAAGAAAAACCAATAAAAAAACATCGTCTTGCAGGTGCTTTAGTTGGTACATTGCAAGGTTTTATGATTGCATTTTTCACTATGATACCTTTAGCAGGTATTGCATCAATTATGAGTGAAGTAGATAAATCATCAACAAAAACAATAAGCGCTTCCACTGAAAGTAGCAATAATTTTCTTAGCGATTTAAAACCACTAGGTGATATGGTAAGAGAAAGTGTTGGTGATGATGTAGTCAATGCCCTACTTGCTTACGATAAATCAGCGCTTGGCGTAATATGTGGTTGGACTGGAATTGATGACCTTGCTTTTGATTTGCAAAGTTCAGCAAAGATTGGCGACACTTCAACAACTTTGCGACACGAAGTAATTGCCCTTGTAAATGCTTATGACCAAGTGAGAAAACTAGAAAGCACCGATTTATCAACACTAAATTTTGACACAGTGCAAAAAGTTTTTGATTACTTATTTGATTCTCGTGCTTTAACAAACATTGCCGACGACCTTTTACCTTATTATGTTGACAAATTAATAAATGACCCTAATCAAAATCTTGATAGCAATTTGAAAAAATTACTTACAATGTATGTTGATAATTACAACACACCATCAATATACGACATAAAAAATGATTTAAGCAGTATAATAACTGCAATGAAAGTAATTCAAGAAAACGATATATTTGCCGTAATTGAAGACGAAAACTTTAGTGTGGATACTTTAATAAGCGTACTTGAAGAAAATGAACAAACAAATCCAATTAAAGATATATTTGTTGCCCTAACCGATTCAACTACAATTCAAAAGTTCCTTCAAGTTAGCGTAAACTTTGCACTTGACACTTTGAGTGAACAATTAACAAAAATAAATGACGGTAAAACTATAACAATTGAACACGCAACTTTCAACAACATTGACTGGAATAATGTTAAAAACGAAGTACCACAAATTTTAAATAATTTCTTTGACCTTTACAAACAAATTAAAGATGACACAAAAGTTGATGCAATTGTAAACAATGTAGATTTTGTTTTAATAGGTAAAACCCTTGACATTTTAACATCTTCAACTTTACTTGAACAAGCATACAATAATACAATTACTGCATTAAACACTATTGAAGCATATACAAAATATATTGACATCTCAGCACTAAACAGTAATATAAACTTTGAACAAGAATTTACTTACATTCAAAATTCAGTTAACGCGCTAAAATCAGTTGATGCTTTGAATATTTTGTCAGGTGAAAACATTGATATTAAAGAATTTATTAACAAATTAGGACAAAAATTAAATGAAACTTCAAATGAAACTTGCATTGATGTTATTGCAGAAAATTTAACACAATCAACAATTTTAAAGGCATCTGCACCACGAACACTCAATGTACTTTATCAAGAAAAATTACAACCAAAAGTGGAATATGTGATTGATAAAATAACTGCAACACAATTTAATTGGCAAAATGAAAAAACAGCACTAAGCAAAACACTTAATTTCATTGCTTCAAATGCCGAATATTTCTTAGGCGAAAGCATTGTAATTAAAGATATTGTAAAAAATGTTAATTTAACACAATTAGGCGAAAGTCTTGACGCAATGAAGCAAAGCGGATTACTATATCCACTCTACAAAGTCGGTGTAGATTACATTAAGAACAACAAAGACATTGCCGAATACCTTGATGTTGAAAGCATTACTTACGACACCAACTGGACACAAGAATTGACACACTTACAAAATGCTCTCGATGTTGCAATTGAAGAAAATATTATTGACTCAGTGTT
>CALVZW010000081.1 GCA_944372675.1 uncultured Clostridia bacterium | reverse complement strand
TCGCCAAAATAATCAATTATATCGTACAAAAAGTCGCAAAATGTACTAATATCTCTATACTTTCCGTGCATTTCAACTTTTGTTAACCCTGGGATTGCACCAAACATATTTTTTACTGCATTAGTAAAACCAGCAAATGCGTGAGTTTTAAGTTTGCATACATTTATTATGCAATCGGCTTCTTCCAAAGTTTTAAGTACATCAAACTTTTTTCCGACAACTCCGTTTTCGTTTTGTATGCTAACATAGTCAAAATCTTGATTGAGTTGTAAGCCATATTTTTCAGCAATATCAACCATTCCGCTAGATTTATATATTGAATTCATATACATTGAATTAAATGGCCCGCCAGCACTATCAACAATAACAACTTCAGCCCCTGCTTCTTTACAAAGTTTGCCAATTGCACCAACTACTGATGGATGAGTTGTAGCACATTTTTCAGGTGCTACTTTCATTAGTAAATTTGCTTTTATTGCAACTTTTTGTCCGCTTTTTACAAA
Source organism: uncultured Clostridia bacterium (assembly GCA_944372675.1). Lineage (GTDB taxonomy): Bacteria > Bacillota > Clostridia > Christensenellales > UBA1242 > CAKVOD01. Next base: position 3,865 of record CALVZW010000081.1, on the reverse strand, counting down.
TTTTTCAATACCACCTAACTTATCTACGGCATCTTTTACGGCTTGATTTACTAATTCTTGCTCATAGTTTTCACAAGCAATAATTGAAACTAAATTTTCCATTTTTTATTCCTTTATCGCAAATATTTCGCTAATTTTATTGAGTGTGTGTATTAAAATGTCTTGTTCGGTTTTGTTTAAATCTTTTAAAACATTATCTGCCATTTGTCTATGAAAATTTTGGTGAATTTTGTTAACTTCAATACCTTTTTCGGTTAAACTTAACTGCACTTTGCGTTTATCATCGCTAACTCTTTTTCTTACAACATAGCCTTTTGTAACTAATCGGTTAATTGCTATGGTAAGTGTTCCTAAAGTTATGTTTAATTGTTTTGCAACACTTCCAGCGGTAAATTGATTTTTGCAAACATCTATTGCTTCAATTATATGAATATCTTTCATTGATAAATCGTTACCTATTTTTTGTCTTAGTGTTTGTTCTTCGCTAAACAAAATTTGATTAAATAATTTAACTAATATGTTGTTTGCTATTTCTTGTTGATTATCCACAGTTATCACCTTTTTATCTTTTAATCTTTGCCAGAATTTTCATATCTTTAATTGTAAATTCTCTTTCCATATCAAAGTTTTCTAAATTTTGTAGTTTACTTAATGTTTCTTTTTCAATAAATTCACTTTGACTATCAATTATTTCGTTTATTAATTCATCATTGCTACTTAAATCAATTACTACTCTATCTGCTACATCATAACCAGCATCTTTTCGTAAAACTTGTAAGTTTCTTAGCATTTCTCTTAAAATGCCTTCCATTTCTAACTCTTTAGTTTGTGAAATATCTAAAGCAACTTTAATATTAGTTATGTCGGCAACAATGTTTTCATTAAATATTTGTTCAATGTCGAACATATCTAGTGTAAAATCAACATCAAAGTTTGCTAACTTAACTTGTCCACATTCTTTAATTTGTTTTAAAATTGAAGTAGTTTCTTCCTTTGACAAACCTTGTACATAGTTTTTAGCATCATTAATCGAACTTTTTAGTTTTGCCCCTGCATTTTTAAAGTTAATGTGCAATTTTGGATAGCATAGTGTGTCAAAATCGTTTAGATAAACAATTTCTTTTACATTTAATTCGTTCTTTATAACATCGGCATAAGTGTTACAAATTTCGCTGAAAGCCTTATCAACATACAATGTTTTAACAGGTTGTTTTACTTTAATTTGTGCTTGGTTACGCAAAGACAATGCTATTGTAATAATTTCACGCACTTTGTTACATTCATCAAGTATGCTTTGACAAACTGGTAAATCGGTTGGGAAGTCGCTCAATAAAACGCTTTCTTCACTTTGGCCATATTTTCTCACTAAGTTTTGCCATACATATTCAGTCATAAATGGTATGATTGGTGCCATAACTTGAGTAATTGTTTTAAGACTAATATATAAACTATTGTAAGCATCAACCTTATCTTGTTCAAGTCCGTCTTTCCAAAATCTTCGACGGTTAAGACGAATGTAGAAATTAGAAATATCGTCCATCGTCTTTTCAAACTCTTTTGTAACACTGACTGTATCGTTACTATCATAGCAACTTGTAGCGAAGTTAGCAAAAGCATTTGTGCGAGCATATAGCCAATTATCAAGCAAGTTATTACTGCTAAACACTCCGCTACAACTTGGCTTGTCAATGCTAGCATAAGTTTCAAAGAAAGTGAAAGCATTGTAATATTGTAACATTTTGCGTCTTGCTTCTTCGCATAGCGACATTGAAAATCTTACATCATTTACTGTTGGTGCGCCTGCAAACAAGTAACGAACTGCATCTGCACCTAATTTTTCAGCCACTTCTTCAAATTGTACAGAATTGCCTGATGATTTTGAGAACTTACTTCCGTCTTCAGCAACAACTGCTCCGTAACTCAAAACTTTTTCGTATGGAGCACGACCTGTTAATGTTACACTCATAAACAACAATGAATAGAACCAAAGTCTAATTTGTTCACGCATTTCAATGACAATTTCAGCAGGGAATTGTTTTTCCCATTCTTCTCTATTTTCAAAGTACCCTAAAGTTGTGAATGGAGTTATTCCTGCATCTAGCCATACATCGCCAACTTGTTTAACTCTTTGTACTTTGTGTCCGCATTTTGGACAATTAATTTCAATTTCATCAATGTATGGTCTGTGCAATTCTTTTAAATTGCTCAAATCTTGTCCGCTTAATTTTGCTAGTTCGTCTTTACTTGAAACAACCGTCAACTCGCCACAATGTGGGCAAGGATAAAATGGTAATGGTAAGCCATAAAAACGACTTCTTGATATGTTCCAATCGCCCATATTATTGAGCCAATCTTCCATTCTTTTGCCAGCATAATCAGGCATCCACTTAACATCTTTAATAACTTTTAATAGTTGTGGTTTAATTTCTTCGGTTTTTATGAACCATTCTCTTACAAGACGGAAAAATACTTGTGTTTTACATCTCCAGCAAATAGGATATTTGTGAGTGTGCATTTCAGTCATAAAGAATTTATCTTGTTTTTTAAGTTCTTCAAAAACTAATTGTGCAACATCCCCCGCATAAATACCAGAGAACATACCATAATTTTCAAGAATTTCGCCGTTTTCATTGATTGGGCAAATTTTTGGTAAATTGTATTTTAAACCTAATTCAAAGTCTTCAGCACCGCAACCAGGGGCAATGTGAACAACTCCGCTACCTTCATCAGCAACTACATCTTCCCAAGGTATAACCTTGTGTTCAACTCCTTGTTGACAAGGTAAATCAGGGAAAAATGTTTCAAAATGTAAGCCAACTAAAGTTTCACCTTTAAATTTATCAATAACCTTTCTATCCATTTTTATTAATGATAGTGCATTTTTTGCTAATATTAAAGGTCTTTTTCCGCCGTCATATTCAATTTTTACATATTCAAGTTCTGGATTAACTGCAAGCGCAACATTTGCTGTCAATGTCCAAGGAGTAGTTGTCCAAACAAGCATATCACAATCTTGTTCCACTAACTTTGCTTTTGCAAAAACGGATTCGTGTACTACTTCCTTATATGAACCACTCATTTCGTGCTCAGAAAGTGATGTTCCGCATCTAGGACACCAAGGCATAGGCTTATCGGCTTGTGTTATCCAACCTCTTTCGTGACAAACTTTTAAAAAGTGCCAAATACCTTGTATGTTTTGGTCGGTGTGAGTGTAATAAGAGTTATTCCAATCCATCCATTGACCTAAGCGCTTGCTTTGTCCTGTTATAATTTTTGAAAACTTGTTAACTCTATCAACGCACGCTTGCGTAAATTTATCCATACCATATTCAAGTATATCGCGTTTACCTTTAAAGCCCAATTCCTTTTCAACTTCAACTTCAACCCATAGTCCTTGCCCGTCAAAGCCGTTGCGATAATGACAAGAATAGCCACGCATACTTTTATATTTAATGAATGCGTCCTTTATTGTTCTACCCCAGCAGTGATGCAAACGCATTGAATTGTTAGCGGTTATTGGCCCATCAACTATTCTATATGCTTTTCTACCTTTATTTTTTTGTTGCAATTTTTCAAAACAACTGTTGTCTTCCCAAAATTTGAGCATTTGTAATTCGTGCTCTACAAATTTATTTTCTTCCATTTTCTACCCTTATAATTTTTATTTTTTATTTGCATTTTTTACTTTTATTTTATTCTTGTTGTTTTTATAATGTTTATTTTTCTATTATGTTTTTAATATGTTTATTATTTTACTCTTTTATTTTTATTACTTTGTACTAGTTTAATTAGTTATTGCAATTATATTTTAAAAGTGTTTTGCTTATAAATTTTAATATTAAATAAAATACATTTTCAACATAAT
>CALVZW010000080.1 GCA_944372675.1 uncultured Clostridia bacterium | reverse complement strand
AATTTTGAGCAAAACAATAGTTTTAAAACTCAAAAAGGTTATAGTTGTAATAAAGTAATTGTAAATAACAAAAATAAGAGCAATGTAACTTACAAAAAGCAACATAACATATTGCAATCTACGGTAATTTTATTATCGTGGCTTTTTGTGTTTATTGTAAGTGTGTTTTTAATTAGTTTCAATTACATTTTAAGTAATGATTTAGAAAAAGAAAACTTTATTGCACAGGTAACAGAAATTGCTCCAAATGGAGCTGGAACTTCAACTGATCCTTACATTATTAATTGCGATGAGCACTTGCAATTTTTATCAAACCCTAATAATAGCACTGATTATTGGAAAGCGGGTGTTTACTTTAAGCAAACTAAAAATATTACTTTTGAAGGTAATTGGGTTAGGCCAATAGGTATTAATTCAAGTAATAGTTTCAATGCAAATTACGATGGGTGTGGAAATACAATAACAATTTCTACAATTGAAGAAAATGTTGATTCAAGTTATGCTTATTTTGGTTTGTTTGGATATACGGATTCTAGTGCAACTATTCAAAATTTAGGAGTAATTAGCAATTTCAATTTTGATGGATCTGCTATTTTTGTAGGCGGAATTGTTGGTTATGCGAATTCAACAAAGATTAATAACTGTTTTCATGATGGAGTACTAGATTATTTTGGCAGTTATACTCAAGGCTATAATTTAGGTGGAATAACTGGTTATGGCGGTATAATAAAAAATTGTTACAACAGTGATAAGATATATATAACTGGATATATGGGAAGTATTTCTGGCAGTGCTGGTGGCATATCTGGTGAAAATGCGACAATAGAAAATTGTTATAACACTGGTAGTGTTTCGTATGTTACTGGTTACACTAACGAGGTAGGGAATGCTGGTGGCATAATTGGAAATGGTGGGAGTGTTACTAATTGCTATAACACTGGGGATATAGTTGCTTCTAATGCACAACCTAACGGAATAGGAACTGGGACTACGCAATATGGTACAAATTTATCGGTTGTTGGTGGTAGTTATAATAGTTTTACAAGTGTAACAAACTCTTGGGACAAAACTCATATTTGGGGAGTATCTACGGAAATAAATGGCGGTCATCCTTATTTAAGAATATTTTATCAATATACTATAACATTTGATAAGGCGGGCGGTATCGGTGGAACAAACAGTGTTGAAGTAAATTATGGACAAAATTTGCCTGATACTATTGTTATTCCGAGCCAAGAAAATTATAATTTCATTGGATACTTTGGTAGTGATGGCACAAAATATTATGATGAAAATGGAACATTAGTTAACACTTCATTTTTAGTTTCTGAAGATTTAACATTAATAGCACAATGGGAATTAGGTAAATGTCAAATAACTTTTAACATTAAAACTAATGTGGGTGCAATATTTACAATTTACGGAGAAAATAACTATATAAGACAAGTCTTTGTTCAAGGCAATTCTCAATTATCTACTCAAAGTTTTAGTTTAAGTTTGTCACAAGGGCAATATAAAGTTGTAATAAGCACTTTTTACACAACAAATATTCAAGTAAATGACACTTTACTTGCAAACAATGTTTACATTTTTAATGTAGAAACTGCAATGCAAATTAATTTTACGCTAAACTCTTTTGTTGGTAATAATGGTATTATCATTTAAGAAAGTTAAAATATTTAATCATATAACATTTAATTAAATAATAAAACACATTATAATATTAATTATTTCAATAATACACAAATTATATTTGCTTTTTAATTTTTTTATTATTAAATTTTACAAAAAAACATATTAGATTGTTTTTCTAATATGTTTTTTTAAATTTCATTAAGTTTTATTTTTTTGTTTTTAAGGTTTAAATTAACTTCTTACAATAATGTCAACTTTTGAATTGCTCTTTTTTTCATACATAGATAATAAATCTTGCATATAAAGGTCAATAACAAGTGCTTTTTCTTCCTTAGTTAAAGTGTTGATAACTTCTAATCTTCTTTGTTTTTCCAATGCTTCAGATTCTTTTCTGCATTGTTTCATTGCTAAATGATATTCTTCCATTATTGCATCATTGTTTACTTTTTTCTCATATTCTGGGTCAATATCTTTTTTATCAAATAAACTCATAAGCACTTGTCTTGCATTTTCGTATTTTTCCATTTTATCCTCTCTTTTAACGCTGTTATTATAACATATATTGTAATGCTTTTCAATACCTTTTTGTAAAAATTTATAAAAAATTGTGATAAAAAATATTTTTTTTCACATAATAAGTAAAATTTAAAAGGAGAAAATCAAATGACAAAAAGTTTAAAAGCACTTGTTGCGTCTATTATGTGTTTAGTTTTAACAATTTCCGGTGTTGCAATGATTGATACTTACAGTCTTGCTTCAAAGGTTAATCCTGTTCAATATGCGGAAATGATGGAATGTTTAACTACAACTCAAATTAAGACTGTTCAACAAAAATTAAAAAATTGGGGCTATTACACTGGCAGTGTTGACGGCATATATGGTTCAAAGACTACTGCTGCTGTAAAATATTTTCAAAGAACGAATGGGTTAGCAGTTGATGGTATTGTTGGCCCTAACACTGCTGCGGCACTTGGTATGTCGTTGACTTCAACATCAACTCAAACAAGTTCGGATAAGTATTTGCTTGCAAAGGCAATTTATGCGGAAGCGCGCGGTGAGCCATACACTGGGCAAGTTGCGGTTGGGGCGGTTATTTTAAACAGAGTTAAAAACGCAAACTTTCCTAATACCATTGCTGGCGTAATTTATCAAAAAGGTGCTTTTACTGCTGTTGATGACGGGCAAATCAACTTGACACCAAACGACACAGCATTACAAGCGGCACAAGATGCTATGAATGGTTGGGACCCAACTTATGGCTGTATCTATTATTTTAATCCTGCAACTGCAACGAGTAGTTGGATTTGGTCGAGAAAACAGGTAGTAACAATAGGCAAGCATATTTTTGCAATGTAAGAAAGGGGATATTATGAATAATTCGAAATTAAATACAATTTTATGGGTAGTGTCGGCAACCCTATTAATAGTGGCAATAGCATTTGCAATAGCGTTTTTTACCGCTTCAAAGGACAAAGAAGAATACAAAAAAGAACTTGAGTTTATGTATGAAAAATCGTTTTACGAACTCATTGACAATGTTAACAACATTGAAATGAATTTAAGTAAATTATCTTCAACAAACTCGCAAAGTTATCAAGCCGATGTTGTTGATGATTTGCTTGAACAAAGCAATATGGCTCAAAACAATTTAGCGAGTTTGCCATTGACTGACCAAAGTATTTCAAAAACTATTAGTTTTATTAACTCAACAAATGGTTACTGCACAAGTTTATCAAGTCAGTTAGCAAAAGGGCAAGCATTGACTGATGACCAAAAATATGATGTTGAAGCATTATATGAATCGGCAAAAAATGTTAAGCAAGAAGTTAACCGCTTTGCAACTTTGTTAACAAATGATTACAGTATTGTTGACAATATGAAGTATGCAAAAAATACAATGGATTCAAACTTTAGCAATCAATTTGCGACACTTGAAGAACCAAGTGTTGAATATCCGCAACTTATATATGATGGGCCGTTCTCAGATTCAGTTTTAAACAAAGAGATAAAAGGTTTAAGTGATGTTCAACTTACAAAAGACCAAGCACAAGCAAAAATTACTCAAGAATTGTTTGGCTACGACACAATTAAATATAGCGGACAAACTGACGGAAAGTTTGTAACCTACAACTTTACTTTAAACTTTAGTGATGGAACTGTTGGCTTTGCTCAAGTAACAAAGCAGGGTGGGTTATTGTTGACATATACCCACACTCACAGCATAACAAAAGTTCGCTATTCTCAAGAAGATTGCGTTGAAAAAGCAAAGCAATTTGTTGAAGAACTTGGCATAACAGATATGGAAAGCGTATGGTATGCTGAAGCGGAAGGGTATTTGTTTGTTAACTTAGCATACAAGCAAGATGATGTAATTGTTTATCCTGATTTAATTAAGGTAAAGGTTGCAATGGATGACGGAACAATTACAGGGCTTGAAGCAATGAGTTATGCTTACAATCACACTGAAAGAGAAATACCTAAAGCGGTTGCGACAAAGACTGACGCTGAAAGGGCTGTTCAACCAGAATTGATTGTACAAAAGACAACATTATGTATTATGCCTAACGAATATGTTGGCGAAAGTTTGGCTTGGGAGTTGCAAGCAGTTAGCAACGGCAATCAATTCTATGCTTATGTTGATGCTCAAACCGGTCAATTACTTAAAGTGCTTAAAGTTATCGAAACAGATGATGGCAGTTTACTAATGTAACAAAAAAAGTCAACTTTGTTGGCTTTTTTTGTTTGTCGTTT
>CALVZW010000079.1 GCA_944372675.1 uncultured Clostridia bacterium | reverse complement strand
ATTTAATAAAAGTGCTAATTCGTTTTGTAGCATTAAACAAGCAATTTGATTGTATTTTAATAATGATGATAGTTTTGTGCTTACTAATGAAGATCCCACTAAATCATTTACTAATTCTTCCACTTGGTCAACTTTTGCTTGCGTTAGTTTATACTTTGTATCATCAGTAGAATTTGCAACATCTCTAAATTGACTTGCGACTTCACTTATTGAACTTAATAAATTAGTTAATTGCAATTTACACTCGGCGGAAGTAATTGCAGATGTATCTAGTTTTATTCCTAAATCATATAGATTTTCAAAAGTTGTTTTAAATAAATTTAAGGCTGTCTCAGTTATAGTGTTATATTCCTTATTCTGTAATGCTGATAATTTGCAAGCATTAATTTTTAGTATTTTTATTTCCGCATTTTCATACGAACTTAAAACTTTACTTAATACATTTTGTGCATCTTCACTTTTTAAATATGCACTTGCATACACTTCATACTTTAAGTTATACGCAATATACCCACTTGCTCCCGCTAATTGCAACTCCTGTGATAAAACTTCAGCACTTTCTTTATCATCAAATGTATTAATTAAAATAGAATAAACATTATAACTTTTGGTTGTAATATTTTTTGTCCCAAATAAAGATGTGCTTGAAAATGATAATACATTTGCAAAGGCATTGGCAACAAAAAATATAATTGATATAAATATTAATATAACTAACCAAATAAACCAACGCCCTTTATGTTTTTTAGGTTTTTTAGATTTTTTATGTGTTGGTGCTGGTAACTGATAAGAACTATATAAATCTAATTCGTTCATTTATTTCCTCTAACACTTTAAGTTTTTATTCTTACATTTTGTTCATATTTTTTTAAATCTTTAATCAAAAAATTTTTTAAATATTTTATTATTAAATAAAAATAAAATTTATAAAAATAAAATTTTAGTTACTTAAATAATTAATAATTTTATTTTATAATTAAGCAAAATGCTTTAATAATATATATTTTAATTTGATGTTTTTTATTCTAATTTTTATATCAAATTTTATTAAAAATTTAACTAATAATTATGCATATTTTTATATTATTTTTAATATATTAAATTTTAATTATAAGTCAATTTGTCCATAATCGACATAATATTTGATTAAAGTCTTTAACAATGTAAAACTATACATACAAAAAAATTAAGGAGTGTTATTTTTAGTTGCAAATCAAAAAAATTGTGGTATAATATTTATTGCACAAAAGTTTTGGATAGGAAAATTAATGTGCCAATTTTTATTAGGAGATGACTTATGAACATTAAACCACTTTTTGATAAGGTTGTAATTAAACCTGAAGAAAACGAAGAAAAAACAACGGCTTTTGGTTTTGTTTTAAGAAGTAATGACCAAGAAAAGCCTACTATTGCCACAGTTGTTGCAGTTGGTGATGGCGGACTTGTTGACGGCAAAACTGTTGAAATGAAAGTTAAAGTCGGTGATAAAGTTATTTTCCCAAAATATAGCGGAAATGAATTCCGTTACAATGGAGAAGATTATATTATAATTAAACAAAGCGACATTTTGGCTTTGATAAATTAATTAAGGAGATAAATTTATGGCTAAACAAATATTATATGGTGAAGAAGCAAGAAAAGCACTTGAAAAAGGCGTAAACACTTTGGCTGATACTGTTAAAATAACATTAGGTCCTAAAGGACGAAATGTTGTTTTAGATAACAAATTTAGCACCCCACTCATTACAAATGATGGTGTAACTATTGCAAAAGCAATTGACCTTAAAGACCCATTTTTAAATATGGGCGCACAAATTATTAAAGAAGTTTCCACAAAAACTAATGATATTGCTGGCGATGGTACTACTACTGCTTGCCTACTAGCACAAGCAATAATTCGTGAAGGTATGAAAAACACTGCTGCTGGTGCAAATCCTATGATTATTCGTAAAGGAATTGATAAAGCAGTAAATTTTGTAGTTGAAGAATTACAAAAAAATAGTAAAAAAATTGCTGACAGTAAATCAATAGCACAAGTAGCATCAATTTCCGCTGCAGATGAAACAGTTGGTAAATTTGTTAGCGAAGCAATGGAAAAAGTTGGCAAGGACGGCGTAATAACAGTTGAAGAAAGCAAAACTATGCAAACTGAACTTGAAATTGTTGAAGGTATGCAATTTGACCGTGGTTACTGCTCCCCTTATATGTCAACAAATATGGAAAAAATGGAAGCACAACTTGATGAGCCATTCATATTAGTTACAGATAAAAAGATTACAAACATACAAGAAATTTTACCGCTTCTTGAAGAAGTTGTAAAAAGCGGTAGACCTTTGCTTATTATTGCCGAAGATGTTGAAGGCGAAGCCCTTTCAACTTTAATTTTGAACAAACTTCGTGGAACATTTAACTGTGTTGCAGTAAAAGCCCCAGGGTTTGGTGATAGACGCAAGGCAATGCTTGAAGATATTGCAATTTTAACAAATGCAAATCTAGTTTGTGATGAATATGGACTAGAATTAAAAGACACTCACATTGAACACTTAGGAACTGCTAAACAAGTAAAAATAACAAAAGACAACACTACTATTGTTCAAGGTGCTGGTTCAAAAGAAAAAATTGAACAAAGAGTGGCATCAATTAGAGTGCAAATTCAAAACACAACAAGCGAATATGACAAAGAAAAATTACAAGAAAGACTTGCAAAACTTGCAGGCGGTGTAGCAGTAATTAATGTCGGTGCAGCAACTGAAGTTGAAATGAAAGAAAAGAAACTCCGTATTGAAGATGCACTTGCAGCAACAAAAGCCGCAGTTGAAGAAGGTATTGTTGCTGGTGGTGGTACTGCCCTTGCAAAAGTTATACCAAAATTACAAAAATTTGTTGAAACTCTTGAAGGCGATGAAAAAACTGGTGCAAAAATTATTGCAAAAGCACTTGAAGAACCAATTAGACAAATCGCAATCAACGCAGGACTTGATGGCGGTGTAATATTAAATAAAGTAGTTGAAAACACTGACCCTAATTATGGTTTTGATGCACTTAAGAACGAATATGTTGATATGATACAAGCAGGGATTATCGACCCAACAAAAGTAACTCGTTCAGCGCTTCAAAACGCAAGTTCAGTTGCAAGTACATTACTTACAACGGAAGCAGTAGTTGCAGAACTTCCAGAAGAAGATAAACCAACTGCTCCACAAATGCCAGATATGTATTAATTTAATTACTAAACAAAAAAACAAATAACATTTGAGTTATTTGTTTTTTTTTTGTTGAAACTACTATTTAATATTAAAAATTAACCATGACCAGTAACAATATTATGAAGCAAAATTCCATTACCAAAATAATTGTGATATTTAGATACAGTAAAGTTATATACAAGTATTTTTTCAACAATTACATCTATAATTTCAATAGTTTTCCACCCTTCATTTGTCCATACGTTATCACCGACTTTCAAATCTTCTTTTTCAAGAACATCAGGATAAATTATGTCATCGTGGTCTTCTTGATATGTTGAGTCACAACACGACCAACCTCGAGAAGTTAATATAGGATGATTAGGACCTAAGATTAATTCACTTCCATCACTAAATGTTAATTTATTCATTAATCCTGTATAGTGCGAAATTACATAATCAACAGTGCTGTAAACATACTTTTGATTTTCGACATCATAAGATAAAACTACATCCCCTACTTGAATATCTTTTGCTAATTTATATTGACCATTGCCTAAATCTATTTTTGTATCACCAGAAATACAAGTAAGGTTATTCGATACATAACTTATTTTTGCAGAAAACTCATAATCAGCAGTTGTAGTAAATGATTTGCTATCTGATAAGTAAAAACTCATATTAAAATTAACATATACATTTGCTGAAATTGAATAATAAGCGAATCCAAACATATCAACAAAGTTAATAACAGCACCACTACCTAATTTTTCATTGCTTGTAATCGTTAAAATTGTTTTACCAGTTTCAGAAGTTCGACTACCAGTAAAGGTCATAGTATAACTCGTATCACCAATTTTATAATTAACTTCATCATTATATGTTATAGACATATTTGTATATTCAAATTCAGTTACAACTTTAAGGTACGAATTTTCATTAATTTGTATGTAACAATTTGGCAAATCATTTTTAGTTAAATCAGATGGAAAACTTCCGCTAGGATAGAATCCCCAATAAAAGCCAGTTGCAGCAGATGATATAGTTCCTTGAGCTGCTGAACTATATAAATGCGCTTGGAAATTTTCGCTGTTTAAATTACTTCCTACAATCAATTTAGGATCTTGTGCTGGAAAATTTATTGTTCCATTAATAATTGTCTGCGAACGATTAGTAGATTGACAACTACTTGCAGTATCTACTATTATTGCTATACT
>CALVZW010000078.1 GCA_944372675.1 uncultured Clostridia bacterium | reverse complement strand
CTGAAAAACCTGAAGAAGTTGCTAGCGAAGAAAATGTTGAAAATACTAATGAAAATGCTGACGCAGGCGAACAAGAAGAAGATGTCGTTTACTATGACGAAAACGGCAATGTAGTTGATTTTAATCAATATTATGACGAAAACGGCAAATTCAAAGAATTCCCTAAAGTTTATGACAAAGACGGTAACTACTATGACTTTGCCGATTACTATGACGAAAACGGAAACTTGTTAAGTCAATATGCTGATGCTGAAAATCAAGAAGAACAACCAGCACAAGAACAAAACGCAAGTGAAACGCCAGAAAGTGAAACACTTGCTAACGAAAACGGCGAAAATGGTGAAAACGCAGTAGCGGTTGCTGATAATGACGCAGTGCAAGAAAATGCAGTTGTACAAGAACAACCACTTGAAAGCAATAGCCACGAATTAGTTTTAGTAAACACTCAACCTAACGAACTTGTTGTGCAACCAATGGAAAACGCAGAACAACCTAAGGAAGAAGTTGTTGAACAACCTAAGAGAAAACGCGGTAGACCTAAGAAAGTTCAAACAGAACAAGTAGTTGATGGACAACCTGCAGAAAACAAAGAAACTGCTGAAAAAGAGAAAAAACCAGCAACTAAAAAATCATCCAGCAAAAAGCAAGGTGAGGGCGACAGCAAAAAATCTGCAACAGGAACTAAGAAAAAATCTACAGGCGCAAAGAAAAATGCCGGAAGTAAGACTAAAAAAGTTGAAGATGAGCAAAACAAAGTAGACGAAAAACCTGCTGATGAAAAAGCAAGCAAAAAGTCAACAACCAAAAAGGCATCAAGCGAAGATAAGCCAAAAGCAAAATCTACAACTAAAAAGTCAACAAAGCCATCAACAAAAAAATCAACAAAAGGGACTACTAAAAAAAGTACACCAAAAGAGAAAAAGGCTGATGAAGATTTAGATAAGATTTCTGGTCAAATTGATAGTGAAAATGCTAAACTTGAACAAAAGCAAGCAGATTTAAAGAACAAGATTACACAAACATTATCAGAATTACAAGAAACACCAACTGTTGATAGGGACCTTGAAGAAATTAAGGATATAATCAAAAAGTTGAAAGACCAAGCAGCCGAAGTTAATAAAGGTGGCAATGGTTTGACGGAAAAGGAACAAAAAGATATTAATAAGCAAATTAATAAATCACTTTCCGAATTGTTAATGATAATGGCTAACAAATCTAAAAAATAAAAAGTGAACATATGTTAATTTAACAATATGTAAAAAGCAGTTAAAACGAATTTATGTTTTAACTGTTTTTTTGTTAATTAATTGATTAACAAAATTGTTTTTTGTTGAAAAATAGATTATAATAGTAAATGCAACACTTAATAAAAAAAATATAAAAATTAATTAATTTGTGGTAAAAAATTATAAGAAAATTGTGAAAACCAAATAAAATTTTATATTAAAAATAAGTTAAAAAAATAAATTAACTAAAAAACTCAATGCAATTTTAGTGAATTTCTTAATATAAAATAAAACAAGTAGGGTAAAATAATTGAATAAAAAAGGTAAAAATTACACAAAATAAATTCAAATAAGGCATTAGTTTAGTTGACTATAATTTGAAAATTTTGTATAATATAGTCGAAATTAGTAAAAATAAGTGAGGTAATTTATGCAAACAAGAAAAATATCGAGCAAATTGACATTAATTTTGTATACAATTTTAGCAGTTTTCGTATGTTTATCGGCAGTTGCTATTACAACAACTAGCAATCAATCTATGACTACACAAGCAGCAGTTAATCAAGTAACTGTAAGTTTTAGTGAATTTAATGATGTTGGTGTAAAACCTTATTGTGTGGTCACTTTTTACAAAACAAGTGGCACTGTTAATTCATTTTCACAGTTGTTTAAAACGGATGGTAATTTTAACTTAGGCGGGGCAACAGGTAAACTTGAAATAACTGTTCCTATGTATTGCTCTGTTACTGGTTTAACAGGGGCTACACAAAATGGTTCAACATATTATATTGATGTTACAAGTAATACAACTTTAACTGCTATTACAGTTACATTCAATGATCAAGGGTATTTTGGTGGTAACACACTTTAATAAATTATCTTTCTTATTTTGAGTGTATTTAGGGGTTATATACACTAAGTGGCTTGTTTTAAGTCGCTTTTTTTATTTTTCAATAAGTAAAAAATATGTGTTTCGTTTAAGCCTTTTATTTTGCAACAGTGAAAGCAATTTGTTTGCTATAAAAAATAATTTGAGTTAGTATAAATTTGTTAAATATGTAAAATAAATTAGACTTAAAAATTTGTGCTTAATGCTAGATTGCTATTATGTAAAAGTTGTTTAAATAATTTGTGTTTGATGTAAATTAGTTAACTTGTAATAATAGTTAGGCATTAATGACTTTTGTTGTTTCATTTATTATTTTTGAATAAATGAAAAAAGAACTTTTAATTTTAAAGTTCTTTTCATTTTGTTTATAGTAATTTTAAAGTATGTTAAATTTTATAACCTTAAATTAGTTATCATTTTAAAAATTGCTAAATTAATTGTTATTTAATTAATCAAGTTTAGTTCCGCACTTATTACAAAAATTATCATTCGTTTCAATTTCGTTATGACAATTAGGGCAAGTTTTTATTAAAGGGCTTCCGCATTTTGAACAAAATTTACTGCCTTGTTCGTTTTCTTCTCCGCATCGACAAATTATTTTTTTATCACTAATTGTGTCGTTTATTGTTTGCGTTATTGCTGTAACACCTGTTTTTATTTCTTGTCCCATTTCATTAAATATTGGTACAGATTCATTTTTTATGTATCGTTTCATTTCCTTTTGGAAGCCTAACGCAGTTATTGAACCGCCTATTCCTAAAAGTATAAAACCAACAAATGCACACCAAAATAATTTTGGCGGATTAGATGTTCCCATTGCTGAGAAAAAACTTACTAAGCCTGTTATTGTAAGTCCTGCTCCAACAACTAACATAGTTATTCCAACTATCTTTAAAGTTTTTTTAGTTTTTTTGTGCTTTTCTAAATTGTTTTCGTTTTGATTGTATATCATACTTACTCCATTAATTTAGTATATCATATAAAAAAAATTAAGTCAATTTTTATATTATTGTTTTTAACTATAAATTAATTTTCAAATTTTTATTATTATTATTGTATTGCTTTTTAATTTATTCTATTTTTATTCTACTTTTATTTTAATTGTGTTTTAATTTGTTTTAATTTTATTATTTAATATTTTTCTTTCGTTTAATTTTTAATCTTTTATTTTACTTATATTTAATTTATTTTATATTATTTATTGTTATTATAAAAATTTTTTTATATAATATATATTTTAAATAATTTTAATTATGAAATTAAGTGTGTAAAAAACTTGCTTAAAATTTTTTATTTTACAAAAAATAACAAACAAAATATTTTTTAGTGTGGTATAATGGTTGAGGAGGTAGTTATGGCTAATAGTGAAGTAAATTCAAAAAGCAGGGGGAATTTAATTGTCTTTATTGCAGTTGCTGTTGTTGTGTTGGTGGCCACAGTTATTGCTATAGTTATGATGTTTAACACTAACAATCAAAAACCGGCTGGGACTGTGCAATTATCAACTAATCCTTCAGCAACTTTAATTATTAATGACAAAGAAAGGGTTATTGGCGTAAAATATGACAATCAAGAGGCTGAAATTTTGTTGTCAGATACTGATTTATCGGGTAAAACCGTTGAAGAAGCATCAAAAATATTTGTGCAGTTATGTTGTAAAGCGGGATATATTGACACATCAAATGATTCTGTAGGTAGTAAAGTTGAAATTGTAATCTCGTATTCTAATGAGGACAAAATTGATAAATTAAAAGAAAACTTAATTAACACTATTAACACTTATTTTGACGAAAATGGTGTTATTGCTGGAGCAGTTTGCAATAAAATGGATGAATTAAAGAATCAGGCTGAAACGGCTGGAATTAAATTAAACAAATACATTATGATACAAACAATATTATCTATGACAGATGAATATACAATAGAAGAATTAAATGAAATGACACAACAAGATTTATTAGACATTATTAAAGCAAAGGCTAATGAACTAAAAGATATTGCATATCAATATTATGCTGATTATATTGACATTACACAAGATAAATTGACACAATTACAAACGCAAATGCAATTAGTTTTGCAACCAATATTTGATGCGATTGGCGATTTTGAATTTGAATTTACGCTAGATGTAACGATTGGTGATTTAAAGGCACAAATTAATTCTTCGCAACTATCTCAACAACTTAAAGATACAGTTAATGAAATTTTGGATAGTTTAGAAGAAACTATAAACAACATAAAAACACAAATACAACAAGAAATAGAGCAAGCAAAAGCAACGATTAAGGAAGAGAGTGAAAGTTTAATAAATGAATCTAAACAAGCATTAAATGGCAGAATTGAACTTTACAAAAACCGTTTACAAGACCACAAAGAATATTTTGAACAAAACAAAAAGCAAGTTCAACAAAAGATACAAGAGTTTAGAAACAGTTTA
>CALVZW010000077.1 GCA_944372675.1 uncultured Clostridia bacterium | reverse complement strand
TTTTATACTTTTTTTTTTTTATTTTTATTATTTTTTTCTTTTATTTTAATTACTTTGTACTAGTTTAATTAGTTATTGCAATTATATTTTAAAAGTGTTTTGCTTATAAATTTTAATTTTAATTAAATACATTTTCAACATAATATTTAATTAATAATTTATTTTAACAAAGCAATTAAATTAAAACTGCTTTAATTCTTCTTACACCAGCCGAACTACTTTCTTCCTTTTTAATTTTAAAGTGTCCTAATTCGCTTGTGTTGTTTACATGTGGACCACTACAAATTTCCTTACTAACATTGCCGATAGTGTAAACAGAAACTTTATCACCATACTTGTTATCAAATAATCCTATTGCCCCAGATTCTTTCGCTTGTTGTGGTGTCATTTCTTCTCTTACAACATCAATTGATTGTGATATTATGTTGTTTACTTCATCTTCAATTTGTTGTAGTTCTTCAGGAGTCAATTTTCTATCAAAATTGAAATCAAACCTTAATCTTTCAGGAGTAATATTACTACCCATTTGATGTACATCATTACCAAGCAATTTTCTTAAAGTTGCGTGCAACAAGTGAGTTGCGGTGTGAAGTTTTATTGTGTTAGGGTCGTGGTCAACAAGTCCCGATTTAAACACTGCAGTATTTGCCCCACGCGATTCTTCCTTATGATTTTCAAGTAGTTTATTAAACTTTTCTTCATTAACCTTAATGCCTGCTTCTTCCGCTAATTCTTGTGTAATTTCAAAAGGAAAACCAAATGTATCGTAAAGTTTAAATACTAATTCTTCTTTTAAATAACCATTTTCAATGTTGTTAGAATCGGCAATATATTCATTAAACACCTTTAAGCCTTGCGACAACATTTTACTAAACTTTTCTTGCTCTAACTTAAATTTTTCAAGCAATTCTTCTTTTGAAAAATTCCAATCAGGGTTTAGCCCTGTTTTATTCATATTGTCAATAGTTAAATCAGCAATTTTTACAAACATATCATCATTTGCTTCAATTGTACGCAAGTGTCTTAATGCTCTACGCATTAATCTACGCAAAATGTATCCTGCTTTTACATTGCTTGGTTCAACTTTTGCATTTAAAATTACAACACTTGTTCTTATGTGTTCGCAAATAATACGCAAACTTCTTTCGTTAGGATTTTTGCAGTTTTCCCTTAAGTAATTCATAATATCACAGAAAATTTCTGTGTCGTAAACAGTTTCTAAACCGTTTAATGTAAGCAACAATCTTTCAAGCCCAGAACCAGTATCAACACTTTTAAATTTTAATTGTGAATATGTTTTATCTAAGTTTTGATAATATTGCATAAACACGCCTGCGTTCCAAATTTCAAGATATCGTTTTTTAGTGTCAAAATATCCTGTCTTTTCGTAACTCTCACCGTGTTCATCGCCTGTATCGTAAAATACTTCGGTACAAGGGCCACAAGGGCCTTCGCCATCACCCATACGCCAAAAGTTATCTTCAAAAGGTAATTTTATTATATGGCTTGGGTCAATACCAACCTTTTCCCAATAGCCTATGCTTTCTTCGTCAGCAGGAAGCCCTAACTGTTCATCACCGCTAAAAACTGTTGCATATAATTTTTCTTTTGGTATTTTAAACCCTTCTGTTAACAACTTAAAAGCATATTTAATTGCGTCTTCCTTAAAATAATCACCTATTGACCAACTGCCTAGCATATTAAAACTTGTCAAGTGGTGTCTATCGCCCACCGATTCAATATCGTTTGTTCTTATGCAAGTTTGCACATTGCACATTCTTTTGCTAACAGGTTCTTCTTCGCCTGTGAAACACTTTTTTATTGGTGCCATTCCCGCATTAATGAACAATAGTGTTGGGTCGTTTTCAGGTACTATACTTGAATTTTTAATTTGAGTGTGTCCATTTTCCTTAAAATAATTTAAAAAAGTATCAATAATTTGTTTTGATGTGTATTTCATTTTCTCTCCTAATTGTTTAGTTTTTTAATATTAAAAAAATAATCAAAAAATTGTTAATTAAAAAAAGCAATTATTTCTAATTTTACATTTTTTGTTTTTTAATAAATATAACTAAACTATGCTCATATATTTTACAACAATTAATAAATTTTGTCAAATAAGTTAAGTACACAAACAACAATAATGTAAATTAGTTTTGTAGTTATAAAAATTTTTTAGCACTCATAAATTAAACTAGGAGTTTTTTTTATGACTAAAAAAATTAAATATTCAATAATAGGTGCCTTATCAGTTATTTTTGTAACAATAATTTGCATATTTGCTTTTTCTTCGTGCGGAACAAACAGCGTAATAAAACTTGCTAGCCAAAACGCAACGAACTACAATATGTCGCTTGTTTACAATGACGATACAAAAAGTTTGTACGGCAATAGCGATATTGATTATATAAATCGTTCGCAGGATAACCTTGAGCAAGTTCTTTTTCATCTTTATCCTAACGCATTCAGAGAAGATGCAAAATACAAGCCTGTCAGTAGCATTCTGCACACTCAAGCATATATAAACGGCGAAAGTTACGGCGACATTACAATAAAATCGGTAAAAGTCAACAACAAAGAAGTATCGCATTCAATTGGCGGTCAAGATAATGACATTTTAATTGTACCGCTATCAAATCAACTTTACCCTAACTCACGCGTAAACATTCAAATTGAGTACGACATTACAATACCGAATGTAAAACATCGCTTTGGCTACACCGATAACGCAGTTAACCTTGGTAATTTTTACCCTATAGCCTGCGTATATGAAAACAATGCTTTTGACACCTCACCATATTCTTATAACGGCGACCCATTTTATTCCGATATATCAAACTACAATGTAACCTTTACTTGCGATAGCGATTTTGTGGTTGCTAGCAGTGGTAATTTAAAAAGCAAAGATACAAAAGACGGCAAAACAACTTACAACTATTCAGCCCTTGCAATTAGAGATTTTGCAATGAGTTTATCCAAAAAATTTAATTTGCTTGAAACAAAATGTGATGGCATAAGCATTAAGTATTATTATCATAGCGACGAACAACCGCAAGAATCACTTGAAACTGCTTACAAAGCGGTTGAAACATTTAATGACCTTTTTGGCAAATACCCCTATTCAACTTTAAGTGTAGTTGAAACAAGTTTTGTACACGGCGGAATGGAATTTCCTAACATTGTGTTTATCTCTGACGACTTAACAAGTTATGAAGAATATACAAATGTAATTGTACACGAAATAGCACACCAATGGTGGTACGGTGTTGTTGGTGATAACCAAAACAAAGACGGCTATATTGACGAAGGTTTAGCAGAATATTCTTGTATTTTGTTTTATGAAAACAACCCCGAATATGAAATAACACGAACATCAATTATTGGCAACGATTTACAATCATATTTGTTGTTTACCGAAGTATATGGCGACTTGTTTGAAAACTTTGATACATCAATGGATAGATTACTCACTGAATATACAACCGAACCAGAATATACCTATATGGCATATGTAAAATCAGTGTTAATGTTTGACAACTTGCGTCAACTCATAGGCGACAAAGATTTTAAACAAGGCATTAAAAACTTTTACAACGATAACCAAATGCAATTTGCAACAAAAGATACCTTAATAATTGCATTTGAACAAGCATCAAATATGCCACTAAAATCTTTCTTTGATTCGTGGATAGATGGAAAAATTGTAATCGCATCCAATTAAAATAAAAAAGTCAACAATCAATTTGTTGACTTTTTTACATAGTTTATTTTACAAAATCATTTAAAGTAGTTTGACAATTAGTTTTTTCATTAACTTTAAAATCGCATTGCAAAGTTTTACAAAGTTTATTAAATTTAAAATTATCCATTTTATTGTTAAAATCACAATTAAAACGAGAACTTAATTCTTCATAAAATTTACAATCATTTTCATCTTTTCTGCTTTTCTTTAACAAATTATAAGTGCAAATATTAATCATTTCTTCATCAAGTTGCTTATTATTATCAATTAACATAGTAACTAAAGTTGCATAGTAAATTTTTTCTCTGTATTCTACCATAATTCTTTCGCCACCATTAATATATAAACCTTTTGAAAAATCTTCGCCACCCAACACGCCTACATAAACTTGTGCAAATCTCTTAATTTCTTCTAATGTCATTAATTCCATATCATAATCTCCTAGTGGCACTTATTATAACACAAAATATTATGCTTGTAAATATCCTTTTTTATTTTTTTGTGTGTAGCACTAATAGTTAGTTTTTATCTAAGGGAACTACGCGTTCCCTTGTTTGCAGGCGGGATTTTCCATCCATTTTTATATGTAGGGGAATTTCCCATTCCCCTACAACCCCTAGTGCAAGGACAGGGTCCTTGACCTGTGGAGCTTTTGGGAAGAAAAGCCAAGTTTTTTGCGTTTACACTTTAAAACTTTTGTCTTTTGCTACTCGCAAAAGTCCAAAGGTTAAAGGTGGTAGTGTGTTCTATTTATGGTTTGTACTACGAGTTAGTTTTTATCTAAGGGAACTACCCGTTCCCTTGTTTGCAGGCGGGATTTCCCATCCCCCTGCACCCCTAGTGCAAGGACAGGGTCCTTGACCTATGGAGTTTGGCAAAGTACA
>CALVZW010000076.1 GCA_944372675.1 uncultured Clostridia bacterium | reverse complement strand
ATAAATTTTTTTTACTCACTCCAAATAGAACATATACTTTGACTTACCTTTGACCTTTTGCGGTAGCAAAAGACAAAAGTTTTAGTGTTAACGCACTTAAAATTGGCCTTTACACCCAAAGGCTCCACAGGTCAAGGAAGATTTTCCTTGTCCTAGGGGGTCGTAGGGGGGATGGAAAATCCCACCCTACACACTCACACCACCCTACGCATACTCACGCACCCCGCACTGCGAACAAAAAAAAAAGAGTACCCTGCATACTCTTTTAAAATACATATTATTTTCTAATTCTTCTTAAGAAAGGTGGAATATCGTTGTCATCAACATTAATTCTTGACATACCGCCTTGTTGCATATTATTTTGTGGTTGTTGTGGTTGAGTTTGATTAAACTTGCCAAATTGACCGCCTAAACCTTGTTGAACTTGTGGTCTTGCTTCTTCTCTTTCATTAATGACATTGTTGTTAAAGCCAGTTGCAATAATAGTAATTTCAACTTCGTCATTCATACCTTCGTCAATACCAGCACCAAAAATAATGTTGCAGTTAGGGTCAACAACTTCTCTTACAAGTTCTGCTGCTTCATAAACTTCAGCAAGTGATAAATCAGCACCACCCTTAACATTAAGTATAATATCAGTTGCCCCTTCAATTGTTGTTTCAAGAAGCGGACTTGATACTGCTTGTCGTACTGCTTCAATAGTTTTGTTTTCACCCTTTCCGTGTCCAATACCCATATGAGCAATACCTTTGTTTTTCATTGTTGTGCGAATGTCGGCAAAGTCAAGGTTGATTAAACCTGGTTTAGCAATAAGGTCGCTAATACCTTCAATACCTTGTCTTAAAACTTCATCCGCATAAGCAAATGCTTCCATAACTGGTGTCTTGTTTGGTAAAATTTTATATAGTTTATCATTTGGTATGATAATTAAAGTATCAACGAATTTTTTCAATGCTTCAAGTCCTCTTTCCGCATTTTCCATTCTCTTTCTACCTTCAAACATAAACGGTTTTGTTACAACTGCAACGGTCAAAAGTCCCATTTCTTTTGCAATTGAAGCAATAATAGGAGCAGCACCAGTACCTGTACCACCGCCCATACCTGCTGTAACGAATACAAGGTCGGCATCTTGCAACATTTCTTGCAAAATAGTTTTGCTTTCTTCTGCAGCCTTTTGTCCAACTTCTGGAGCAGCACCAGCACCCCATCCTTTAGTAAGTTTTTCCCCAATTTGTAATCTTTTTGGTGCGTTTGAAACTAATAATTGTTGTTTATCAGTGTTTACAGCAACAAAATCAGCAACGCCAGAATCTTCTGCAACCATTCTGTTTACTGCATTATTACCTGCACCACCAACACCAAAAACCTTAATTCTTACAACTTGTGAAGCGCCGTTGTCATCAATTTGCTCCATCTCAAAAGATTGAGTGTTAACTGTTTCGCCAGCAAAGTTAAAAGAATTATCTTGTTGTGGTCTTGCCATTGTTTCAGTTGTTGTGTTATTTCCAAACAATACATTTGAATTGTATCCATTGTTTCCATTATTATAATTTTCGAACATAATTTTTACCCCATATTTTTTTTATTAAAAGTCAAACCAACTTTTTATTTTGTTAATAATTTTTTTCCAAAACGGAAGTGTACTATTTAAGCCACGAATTTTTTGTTCTGCTTGCTTAATTAAACTTACAATTGCTGAATATTTAGGTTCTTCCAAATCACTAAAAGCGATATTTTCCTCTTTAACAACCACTCCAAGTTTACTTGATAGCACATCCATTGCCCCCTTGATGTCATCTAAAGCCCCGCCGGTTACGATAAATTGATATGCGTAATCTTCTTCGGTTAAGCATTTAGAAATCATCAAAGCAATGTGGTCAATTTTTGCGTTTACAATTTTGTTGACTTTGCTTGCTTGAAATTCGTAATCATTGTCATCACTTGAAACGACATAATAATCTACTTCGGATGGGTCAACCGTCAAAAGCACTTTCTTTTGTAGTTTTTGTGCAATCTTAAACGGCATATTAAGATTTTCGCATAATTCGGCAGATATATGCGCGCCACCAAGTGAGAATGAACGAAGATTTTTAATTCCACCGCCCTTCACCACTGCAACGCTTGTAGTTAGATAACCAATATCAACCAAAACCACCCCAACATCGCGCATATTTTCGGTTATCATTTGATTGCACTGAGCATTTACACTACTTGAAAACTCAATATCGCTAAAGCCCAACCCTTGAAGTGTATTCGTAACTTTATCTAAAAAGTTCGAATCGGCAAATATGTATGAAACTTGTCCGGTAATGTTGATTGACCCACTATTTTCATCTTCATTGCTTGAATTTCGCTTGCTTAAATCAAGTATGTTTACATCAATTACAATGCCATCAGTAATTTTGCTAACCATTTCATCACTTTCGGCATATTTTAAAAACTCTTGTCTAGTATGACCGTTTAAGTCAATAGGCGAATCAAAAGTAGATGTAATTTCCTTAACTGTCAAACCGCAAAACTCACTAGGCACTCCAACATAAACGCAACTAATTTCTTCCTTATTGCAATCTTTGAACAACTCTTTACAAGAACTTTCAAAATCGTCTTCAATGAACGCACCATCAGTAAACCCTGCATAACTTACTTCTTGGTACTCATCTAACTCGAGTTTGTCTTCTTCAAATTCAAGTTCAGCAAGTCGCAATTTACTAGACCCTATGTCCAGCACCAAAAACTTGTTGTTTTGCATTCTTTCTCCCTTTATAAATTCTTTTTACTTACAACACAAGTAGCATCTTATTTTAACGACGACCGTTAAATTTTAAGACCCCCTTTCACTACTTTTATTGCAACGAAAAAGTCTTAGTTAAATACAAATAATTGTATTAGTTATGATTTTATCATAAAAAAACAAAAAACACAACAAAACTGCTGTGTTTTTTTATAATTTTTTATGCAAAAATTGTCAAAAATACTTTGCTTTTCAAAACAAATCTATATGTAGTATACCTTATTTTTTTATCCACATTATATATGTTTAAATGTGCATATTTTATTTTTTTTATTTGTGCGTTTGCACTTAAAAATTTTTTTGCAGGCAAGATTTTTTCTCTTTTTGTGTAGGGGAATTTCCCATTCCCCTACGACCCCTAGTGCAAGGACAGGGTCCTTGACCTGTAGAGTTTTGCAAAGTACACAAAATTTAGTTTGTGCGTTAAAACTTTTTTACTATTATTTTTATTTTTTGCTTTCGCAAAAATAAATAATAAAAAATCTTTTATCACTAAATTTATGTTATTTCCCAACTACACATATCAACAATAAAATATAAATACAACTAACATAATTTTTTTAATATCTTTTATTTTTCACTAACCACAAATAGAACATATCCTTTTGCTTAACTTTGAACTTTTGCGGAAGCAAAAGACAAAAGTTTTAAGTGCAAACGCACAAAACTTGGCTTTTACTATCCCAAAGGCTCCACAGGTCAAGGGCAATGCTCTTGCCTAAAGGTTGCTAAGGGAACGGGTAGTTCCCTTAGATAAAATCAACTCTTAGTACTAACTACAAATAGAAAATATACTACCCCTTTACACTTGGACTTTTGCGAGAGCAAAAGACAAAGTTTTGAGTGCAAACGCACTTAACTTGGCATTTACTTCACAAGTGCTCCACAGGTCAAGGGCAATGCTCTTGCCTAAAGGTTGCTAAGGGAACGGGTAGTTCCCTTAGATAAAACTAACTCTTAGCACTAACTACAAATAGGATAACTATTTTTACTTAACCTTTGAACTTTTGCGGTAAGCAAAAGAAAAAGTTTTAAGTGCAAACGCACAAAATTTGGCTTTGTCTTCCCCAAAACTCCACAGGTCAAGGAAGATTTTCCTTGTCCTAGGGGGTCGTAGGGGGGATGGAAAATCCCGCCCTACACCTACTCCGCCCTACACATCACACACCCTACACTCACACCACCCTACACTCTACCCCTACGCACAAAAAATCAATTAGTTTTTTTTCATAAAGAAAATAGATAAAAACTGAAAAACACCGAGCAGAATTAAAAATATTCCAAAGCAAAAAGCCAACAAATCTTCGTTTGTATTTGTAGATAAAATAGCACCACAAACAGCACCAATAATTGCAGGCAGAATTACAAACAATGCTTTTTTGTAATCAATTAACTTATTTTTAGAGTGTATAATTATTGCAACAATAGCCATTGGAATAAATGTTAACAAGTTTATGCTTTGTGCTAAGTGTTGCGATAGTCCACCAAGCAATGTAAGTAGCGGTATCAATAATGTACCACCACCCATACCCATTCCACCAATTAAACCACCTATTAACCCAAATAATATATATAACAATAATTCCATTTTTAACCCCTTTTCTTTTTGCATTATACAATGTGTGTGTTTGCAGGGTGGGATTTTCCATCCCCCCTGCACCCCCTAGTACAAGGACAGGGTCCTTGACCTGTAGAGTTTGGCAAAACATACAAAATTTAGTTAGTACTTAAAAACCTTTTATTATTATTTTTATTTTTTGCTTTCGCAAAAATTAATAATAAAAAATTTTTTATCACTAAATTTATGTTATTTCCCAACTACACATATCAACAATTAAATATAATACTACTAACATAATTTTTTTAAATATCTTTTATTTTCACTAACTACAAATAGAATAACTATTTTCGCTTAACCTTTG
>CALVZW010000075.1 GCA_944372675.1 uncultured Clostridia bacterium | reverse complement strand
ATTGTATATTCATAGTAATCGCCTTCATCACTAAGTGTTAATTCAACTTGTTCACCAGAATTTACTTGTGCAAAAACTTGTAATGTTGGTCTTGTGTCATTTGTGTTTCTATTGCTTGCATCTTCAGGGTCTTCATAGTCAACTACTGTTGGTTTTACTATTCTTATTGTTTCACCTGGTTCTGCTCTATCAATTGTTGCCCCATTTTCATCTGTTACAAAATCTTTAACAGTAATTGTTGGAGCAATAGTATCAGTAAATCCTTCTTTTACAACTATTGTAAAACTATATAAACTATCAGCAGTTGTATGAAGGTCATCTGATGCTCTATAAATTATTGTATATGTGCCTTCTTTATCAAAAGTATATTGTACACTTTCATTAATTTTGTTATTAGCATATTCAGTAACTGAAGTGTCATCAAGATTTGCAATTTGGTCTGTTCCTTGTTTTACTAATCTTCTTAAACTTAAATTTTCAAAACTTGAAACATTATCAGTAGCAAAAATTGCTGGCAATGTAACAGTTGTTCCAGTAGCAACTATTGATGGAATTGAATCTTTTGCATCAACTAATGCGTCAATTGTATCTTGTGTTACTGAACCATCTTCTTCAACTGTATAGTTTTCAACGATTTGAATTGTAGGTGCTTGTGTATCACGAACATTTTCAATTGGGTCATAAACTTTTTGATAAGTGTTACCATAGAAATCTGTAACAGTATATTTAATTCTGTATGTTCCAGCCTTGCTTGGTGTAAATTTGTAATCTGTTACTGTTACTGGTTCATATGTGTTTCCATTAAGATATTCAACTTCAACTGTTGTATAAACATCAACTGTAGCATTATTATTATTTTTATCCTTACCTGTTACTGTTGGTAATGTTGTTTCAACACCTTGAACTAATGAAGTAGGCAAACTTTCGTCCAATGTAAATGTTAAATCAACATCGCTTTCATAACCTTCGGTAACTTCAATTGTGTATTTTTTATCAATGTAGTTGTAGCCTTGTCCTTTATAAGAATAAACTACTGAATAAACACCTTCTTGAGTAAATGTATAATAAGAATATTGCTTACCGCTTGTTGAATCTGTTTCAGTTTGGCATTCAACAACTGAGCCATTAGCCATTTTTACAACTAATGTAGCACTTGCATCTTCAATAACTTCGCCATCTTCATCCAAAATTTCTGGATTAGGGAAAACTACCTTTGTATTAGGTGCAATTTCAGAAGGTATAATCTTCTTGTCTGCAGTGTTAAAGTTAAATGATGGTGTGCTTGCTTTAATAGAAATAACAATTTCACCTGTTGTTGTGTTACCATTACGATATTCTACTGTATAGTCACCAGCATAATTAGCAACAACAGTATATTTTGTACTAGCATCAACAGGGTCAATTTTATTCCCTTTAGGGTCTTTAACAATTATTTCGCCCTCACCGCTTAATTTTGGTAATTCAATAGTATCGCCAAGATTATATGATTTTTTAATGCCAGTTACTTGCAATTGCCCTGTTGCAGCCTTAACTGTCATTGCTTCATATCGTTGTATATTTGATAAAATTGTACTAGCAGGCAAAATAAAACCAAATGCTAACACAATAGTCAAAATAGCAGTAACGATAAATTTTATCATAGAGTTAGTTTTGTAGTTTTGCATATTGTTCTCCTTAATTTCTATATCAATTAATACTACGATTAATAACTTTCAATAGTTTACACTATAATATTTTTTTTGTCAATCAAAATAATAATATTAATAAAAAAATATAACAAAAAATGACAAATTTTTAAATAAATTTTTATAATTCGTAATATTTTTCAATAAGTTTATTACTTTAAATTGGTTGCATAAATAATACTCACAAAATTAGTAATTTATTGGTAGTATAATAATTATCTTTTATATTATAACTTAAATAATGTTATAAAATAAATAAAATTACAATTATTAATACTAAGAAATTTAAAAACTATTCCTATTTTTCAAAAATTAAAATAACGATATTAAATATTTTTGATTTTTTACTTTTCCTCCTTACACTTATTTACATAAATATAATTTGCTAAATTTTGGTAATTATGTATAAATATTTTAAGAAATTTTGTAACAAATTGTAAAATGAATACATAATATGGCAGTGTAGGGAGTTACTAAAGATAAAATACATAAATAACAGCAGAAACACAATCTGCACAAAGGAGGACAAAATGATGAACTGTATGTTTGGTGATAACAACTGTGGTTGCAACCACAACTGCAATCAAGGTTGCGGATGCAAAAATAATTTTGGTTGTAACTTCAATTTAGGTGGTACATCTAGTTGTAAAGTTTTAATCTATATTGTAGCATTATATGTTTTATTCAACTGTGGAATCTTCAACTGGGGTCTTGACCTTTGCACATTACTCATACTTTTATTATTTATTTGCTGCTTTTGCAAAAATAAATCTTGTAAATAATTAATACCCTTTCACACCGCTTGTTCTCCCTTTAACAAGCGGTGATTTTTTATGCAACTTAATTTTAAAAAGAATTAGTAAAATATTAACTCAAAGTGTATTGCTTATTACTTCAATGTTCATTTTTAAATTAATTTGATAAATTTACTACAAATAAATATATATGATAAAAAATAAATTATATTATTATTTTAATACTAAACATATTTTTTTATTTGTGTTACATTTAAATTGACAATTTTACAAATATATAAAAATAAAATCAAACTAAAAAAACAATTGAAATAGAACATAATTAGTATTTAATTTTATATATATCAAATTAAAATACAAAATAATTCATAGAAAATAGTATAGCTTAATAATTTTTTAGATAAAATTGAAATAATTTTTAATTATACTTTTATTATATTGCTAATAATTTTTAATTTATATTAATATTGTTTTTTATAATAATATAACATTATTTAAATAACATTATAATAAAATACTTAAAATTTATAAAAGAAAACAGCATTTTATTTTTTGCTGTTTTTTGTTATATTTCTATTAATTATTTACTTATTAAAATAATTGTTGTTTAATTAATTTTTTTAATTGTGGTATATTTTCACCGCTTTTAGCAGAAATTTCAATCGTAGTTTTTGAAGTGTTAATACTAAATTTATTTTGGCAATCTCCCTTATTTAAAACAACAATACTAGGCACATTGTTTGCTTTAATTTTCGCTAATGTATCCATAACAACTTCATATTTTCGCTGACATTCTGGGTCAGAAATATCAACTACTATTAAAAGCAAATTTGATTCAATAGATTCTTCTAATGTTGCAGAAAAGGCATCAATGAATTCGTGTGGTAATTTGTCAATAAAGCCAACTGTATCAGTTAATAAAACTTTACTATTAGGGTCTAAATAACACTCTCGAGTCATTGTATCAAGAGTTGCAAAAAGCATATCTTCAGCAAGAGCATCAGCATAAGTAAGTTTATTTAATAAAGTACTTTTACCCGCATTTGTATAACCAACAAGAGCAACCACTTTTTCACTGTTTTCTTTCCTTCTCAATCTACGAAGTTCGCGTTGTTTTTTTAATTCTTTTATTTGTTGTTCAACGGAATACATTTTATTCTTTAAAATTCTTCTGTTTAACTCCATTTGAGTTTCACCAGCACCACGCATACCAAGCCCTTTAGAAGCAGTGTTTTGAAAAGCATTAACTCTTGTAAAATTATATTTCATTCTTGCAAGATTAACTTGTAATCTACCTTCGTTAGATTTTGCTCGTTTAGCAAAAATATCTAATATCACATTCGCCCTGTCCGTTACTTTTACATTTAATTCATCTTCCAAGTTGCGAATTTTGTTTGAAGATAGTTCGTCATCAAAAATAACAACATTTGCTTGCGTTTGTGCAATCGCATCTCTAAGTTCGTCTAATTTACCAACTCCAATATGAAACATCTTATCTGGCATCTTACGAGTTTGCATAAATTTACCAACAACAACAATATTGTTTGTTTTAGCAAGCCCTTCAAGTTCGTTTAAACAAGATTCAATATCTTCACCTCTCCTACCAATGCCAACTAAAATCGCCCTTTCTTGTAAAGACTCAGTGCTAAAACCTTGTTTAGATAAATTTTTAAAATTTTCTTTACAATCTTGCAATTTTTCTTCAAGTCCATATTTGTTAATAAACTCAACGGAATTTATTTCAACTAATTTTACTTCGTCTACATCTAACAAAGCAATTTCAGCACCTTTGATACTACCATCAAATAAAATTTTACAAAAAAATTGCAAATGTTTTTTTCTAAGATATGATTTATCTAAATTATTAACTTGCATTGATTGCCCCAATGTAATCATAAACAATCTACCATTAGGCAAATCAAATTCACCAGCATCTTCAATTGGTAAATCATTGTAATTACCAAAAAACAAATACTGTAATTTGTTGTCTTTATCTAAATAAAAACCAATATTAATTTGATATTTTTGTACATAATCACATAATAGCAGCAAAAAATCATAGTCAACAATATCTTCAAATTCTATTCCTTGAAGTTTGTTAAGTTCCTGTAAATCAAATTTTTTTATTTTTTCTACATTACCGTAAATCATATTTTCTCCTAAAAATAATACATATATTAAATACTATTTTTTATTTCATAAATTAAATAATAAATTAAATTGTTTAAATAATTTTTATATTTTAATTTAATAATATACTTATTACATCAATATTAATTAACATTGTTAAGAATATTAATTCTATTTTGAATTTCGTCATAGGATAAATTATCAAAAATTACTTTGTCTTTTAACCCTATCATATCGTTATAAATTCTTTTAAGAGTGTTTTGCAAAACAAAGAAATTAAATTTTTGCGAAGTCTCAAGACT
>CALVZW010000074.1 GCA_944372675.1 uncultured Clostridia bacterium | reverse complement strand
CACACCAAATTATTTTTTTAAACATATATAATTTTTATGAGATTAAATGAACTAACAAGCGGTAAAATTTGTTTTGTAAATAAAATACACACCGAGCCAAAACTCAAAAGGCGATTGTACGAACTAGGGTTTGTTCCAAATGCTATGATTGAAATTATTAATGTTTCACCAATGGCAAAAGCATTTTTACTTAAAATACAAGGATCAATATTTGCAATTCGTGGTGAAATTGCACAAAAAATTGAAGTGGATGTTAACGATTACTCACTTTTAGTTTCTTCATAAGTACTTTAATTTACATAATATTAATTTTTGCAATTATCTAATTTAAAATTATTATTAACAAAAAAAACTTTATTTATTGAAGTATGTTTTGTACTAACTTCAAATAAATAAAGTTTTTTTATAAATATTTACAATAAAATTATTTTTTAAAATAAACTTTTTAACTTACTTTTCATTGCCAGAATTATTTTTTTCTTTATCAACTACAAAATCGCCATATTTGAAATAATTATTTAATGCTTTTTTTATTCTTTTTTGTTTTTGTTTCATTGTTAGTTCGTATGGATTTTTTGCGTTTTGCAAAATTTTTTCTCTTTCTTCAGTTGTCATACAAGCAAGCGCATATTTATCTGGCAAATTAACTTTTTCATAGCCAACAACTTCTTTTATTTCATCAGGTGTTATTCTTGTTCGTTTGTCAAGATATGCTTGTTGCAAAATATAAATAGATTTACGATAACTTAAATTTTGTGTTTTTCCCATATATGAAGAAATAACATAACCACTAACTCCTGCCCAAAACAAAAATGTCGCAACAGGATTATTAACATCTACAAATGCTGGCAAAATTCCATTTGAAAAGTCCATTAACCAAAATCCTAATACGGAACTCATACAAGATACCATTTTTGAATAAGCATTAATTTGATATTCAGTTGCAAAAGAATAATCAAGCGGTATCCCCATTTCTCTTAGTTTCGCATTTTCCCAAAGTTCAGCATCTTGATTATCATAATAAGCATCAACACTATCTTTTTTGCGTACATAAGTTTTATTTGAAGAACTCGCCCTATTTTTATTTTCTTCGTAAGCAGATTTAAAATCAGCATTATTTACATTACAATTTTGTAAATTTGCATTAGGTGAACACTTAGATATTTTACTATTCTTATCCACAACATAATTTCCATCGTTATTAATAACAATAGTATTGCCTTTTGGCTCAACTTCCCCTTTAATGATTAAATCAATAAGGGTTTCTTCCTTTGCTTTCCTTTTACCCTCTTTTATTTGTGTATAAAGTTCTTTAATGGCTTGTTGTTGTTTTTCTTCATTTTGAATAGTTGCAACTCTTACTGCTGTAGCAAAATCAAGTTCAATAATTTCGTTTTGTTGTTCTTCCAATTTCCGCAATTTTTCTTTATGTTCTTCAGGCAAATATTCCTTGCTATCTTCTCTTAGTGCTTCAAATTCAACAACCCTTTTAATATTACCATTTGGCAAAACTTCAAAAGTTTCTCGACAATCAAAACCTGCTATTATATTATTTGGTTCAAAATCTGATACTTCTTCTTCAATAAGTGTATCTTTTTGTAAAAGGTCATTTAGTTTTGTTTCTTCAATTATATTTTGTGCCTTTTTCTTATCCATAACACCTTTCTCCTAGTGATAATAGTTTATCATAAAAAACACCGTTAGTCAATATTGTTTAAAAATTTTTTACCTTATAAGAAAATTCACTTTTTTTTTACAGGTGGAATTTTCCATCCCCCCCCCCTGCAAACATAAGAACAAAATAAAAAACGCAAAAATTAATTGCGTTTCTTTCGTAAAATGTCGCCTTTATGCAATTCATAAGGACATTCAACCTTTAAAATTTGTTGCACTTTTAACGCATCATCAATATCTTGTCCCTTATCATCAATAATACGATTAACAACAAAAACTTTGTTAAAACTATCACTAGGTGATAAAATTTCCAACTCATCCCCAACTTTAAATCTGTTGCGTTGTTCAACGGTTATGAAGCCGTCAGCACTATCTTCAACAACATTAGCAATAAAATCGTAAGTAGATATCGGCAAACTTGTTTCAACATATTCTTTGTTTTGCTCGCCAAGATAAAAACCGGTTGTATAGCGTCTATGACTAGATTTTTCAAGTTCGTCATTTAGTTCTTCATCAAATGGCTTGTTGCTAATAACTGCGTCTAATGCTCTGCGATAAGCATTTGTAACATTTGCTACATAATATGATGTCTTCATTCGACCTTCAATTTTAAAACTTTCAACACCAGCATCAACCATTTCTTTCAAATGCTCAATCATCTTCATATCTTTTGAATTGAGAATATATGTTCCCCTATCGTCTTGCTGAATTGTCATTTCATCATTTCGTGTCTTTTCACGCAAAAAATATTCAAATCTACACGCCTGTGCACATTGTCCACGATTGCTATCACGATTGCATAAGTAATTTGAAAGTAAACATCTACCGCTATATGATATGCACATTGCTCCGTGTACAAATGCTTCCAACTCAATATGCGGTACTGCATTTTTTATTTCCGCAATTTCCTTTAAACTAAGTTCCCTAGCAAGCACTATTCTTTTTACACCCATATCAGCCCAAAACTTTGCCGATTCAATGTTTGTGCAGTTCGCTTGTGTTGAAAGGTGTATTTCCAAATTAGGTGCAACTCTTTTTGCTAAATTTATTATGCCAACATCGGATACTATTATTGCATCCGCACCAATTTTATATAAGTATTGTAAATATTCCGCTAAACCATCAAAATCTTCATTATGTGCTAAGATATTGACTGTTATATATGTTTTTTTGTTCAAAGAATGTGCATATTTTATATATTTTTCTAATTCATCTTCGCTAAAATTATCGCTAAATGCTCTTAGTCCATACTTTTTACCTGCAAAATAACATGTATCTGCTCCAAAGTAAAATGCTGTTTCCAATTTTTCACTACTGCCCGCTGGTGATAATAATTCTAATTTAGCCATATTTTCTCCTTTATCCTTTGACCTTTTATGTTTTTTATTTTTAATATTTTATTTTTTTATTTATAATAACAAGTTAGAATTTATAATGATTAAAAACATATTTAAATTATGTTAACACAATAAAAACTTAAAATTAATTTATTTAAACAAACAAATTTGTTTTTTTATTTTAGTTTTTATTTGTCAGTTTTTCACTGCTTTTAAAAATAGATATGGATAATCCGTCCCCAATAGGTAAAATTGTTGTTTGTAATTCCTTACTTTTACAAATAATATCTAAAAACTTGTGCATCCGTTCAATCGTGCTTTCCAATTTGTGTTTTGTAGGAATTTCTCCCGCCGTCATACCCTCTTGCAAAACATTATCTGCAACAAAAATTGCCCCGTCATTTAAAACATTTAAAATACTCGGTAAATAACTTAAATATTGTGCCTTTGGTCCATCCAAAAAAACAAAATCATATTTTTCATCACAGTTCAGTAAAAAATCACCCGCATCGCACAAATGAAATTCTACCCTATCAGCAAATTTTTTTAAAGTTTTTTGTGCAAAAACATATCTATCATAATCAATTTCAAGTGTCGTCAAAAAACTATCTTCACTTGCTTGAAGCATTAATTTACCGCTGTAACCAATCGCAGTGCCAATTTCAAGAATTTTTTTTGGCTTAGTTGCCGATACCAAAATTCGTAACAAATTTGCTGTATCTCTTTTGACAATCGGCACATAATGTTCCTTTGCATAATCTTCAAGTTTGCTATCCCCAAACTTTTGTTTAGAAATCATATAATTTATAAATTCTGTTGTTTTATTCATAACTTACCCAAAATTATTATAGCACAGTTTTAACAAAAAAACAAGTTTTAACAAAATCTTTAAATGCAAATAATTTATTATAAAATAAAACGAAAAACTATATTATGAAATCTTTAAAAATTCATAACTAAATTAAATTGCTAAACTAAAGATATAATAAGTTTATTTGTTCAACATTATTTTTTATTTTATATTAGTTTTTAGTAATTTTGTAATACTAATAACTTTTATAATTTTATATAATTAAACAATTAAAAACAATTTATGCAAATATTAAAGATAATTATTAAAAAACAAAACTTGCAATTATTTAAAAAAACAAAATAAAATATGGGCTAAAAAATACTTAAAAATTATTATTAATGCCTAACAAATAATCAGCACTTTCATTAAGCACCTGACAAATGGCAATAAGAACATCCAAAGTTGGTTCTCTCTTTCCAGTGCAATAGTTGTTAACAACGCCTTGCGACATACCAATCTTTTTTGCAAGCATAACTTGCGACATACCATTATCTTTTAACACTTGCCTTAATCTCTCGCTAAATTTATTCATAATTCCATATTATACTGCTTTTAGCCTTAAAAGTATTGACAAACGGCTAATAGCCATATATAATAATGCAGTAAAAATTGAATTGCGGGAGAAATATATGAAAAACACAATAGACATAGAAAAGATAGAAAATTATATAAAAGAAAATAATTTATCGCGAACACAGTTTGGCAAACTGTGCAACATAAATCATGTAACACTAAGAAAAGTGTTTACAGAAAAAGAACATATAAATATGGTAGTATTATTTAACATAGCACGAGTAATGAACATAGGAATAAAAGATTTAATAAAGGAAGAATAGTAAAAATATTTCTAACATTTGCAATCAATAATAAATACAACAATAAATGTTTAATAAATTTTGCAATCAATAATTTTTAAAATTAAAACTCATATAAATTACAAATATACAACAAAAATATAAATTAACATAATAAAAATATAAATTAACATAATAAAAATATAAATAATATAAAAACATAAAAAAAAACAGTAAAAATTTACTGTTTTTTTTGGGGCTAGTGGCGGGACTCGAACCCGCGATCTATTGATTACGAATCAATTGCTCTACCAACTGAGCCACACTAGCATAT
>CALVZW010000073.1 GCA_944372675.1 uncultured Clostridia bacterium | reverse complement strand
GCCATCAACATCATATTGCCATACAAAATGTTTCATATTGTATGAAGCACCAGTTACAGTGTTAACTTCGGTTACAACATATTCTTCATCTGCATCACTTCTTATTCTATTTACTTGTGCATCTGTGTAAGGGATTGCATAGTCATACGATAAATTAATTTGCGATATGTTAAATTTAAAATCAATTCCTTGTTTGTTTAATTCGCTTTCAATAGTTGTGTAAATGGTTTGTATAGTTTCATCATCCGCAACAGGATTAGTTTTTTGCATAAGAATTATTTTATCATAAAATAACCCCTCCTTAACATTTGTTAAATCGGTTGTATTTTCTTCTTCGCTTTCCCCGTCTTCTTCAGTACTTCCCCCTGATAAATACTCATTAAACAATTTATAAAAAGCGGAATTTGAATAATAAATAGTTGCAACAATACTCAAAGTTTTGTTATCAATTTTATTTTCAGTTGAAAATGGCATAATGAGATATCCATTTAAAATAGCACATTGAGTCGCTTTTTTCTCAAAATTAGATAAATAAGTATTTACACAGTTTTTCGTAACATCAAAAATGGTTTGTATTTCATCAGTCGTGTAATGTTCTTCTAACTCATTTTGATTTAAACTAATCACATATTGCTGTCTAATAGACCCATCAGGCAACGCACTTAATCCAACTGATATAGAACTAGAGCAACCTGTAAATAAAAATATAATTGTTGATACAACGGCTAAAATAAATATTTTATAATTCATAAAAATCCTTTTTTCTTGTTAATTTAAAATTAATTTTTAAGTAAATAGCATTTAAAATGCAAATAAAAAATATAAATTTTATTAATATGATAACTAAAGTCTGTTATTATTTAACAATAACAACATTTAAACTTTGCTATCAAAAAACCTATTTAAAATTTTTAAACATTTGCATAAAAATTTGTTATGTAATATTATATAATTTTTTTAAGATTTGCACAACTATATTTAATAAAAAAATTTAATTACTACATATTATCATAATTATTTTATTAAAAATGTTTATAATTATGATAAATTAAAAATTTTTATTGAAATATTTTACAAAATTTGATATAATAGCACAAAGGAGAATATAAAATGAGAGCATTTATATTCGGTGGAACAGGATTAATTGGTTACCACGCAGGATTAGAATTACTTAACAGAGGCCACGAAGTTTACAGCATAGGATTAACAAGTTTACCAAAAGATAATAAATTTGCAAAAATGACGCATTATGTTCAAGGTAATATTGAAGAAATGAGTAACGGCGAAATAGTAAAACTCATACAAGGAGCAGATTGGCTAGTATATGCTTGTAGCACAAACGCACTTGAAGTTGTCAAAGCCCCAGCAGATGAATATTACAAAGTACACAATGTTTTAACGACAGAACGCATACTTCGTTTAGCACAAGATGCAAAAGTAAAAAAAGTGGTGTTGATTAGTAACGCATACGAATATTTTAATACAGCAATGGCAAACTTGCGTCTTGAACGCTTCCACCCATATATTAAAGCCACACTAGAACAAGAAAAAGTTGCAAGACGATTCAATACAACATCAATGAATGTAATAATATTACAAGCATCGCAAATTTGGGGAACAATGCCAATTCGTAAACCTTTACACTATGAAGCAATAATGGAAATGTACCGTTCAAATGACTTTTCAGCATTTAAAGGGTCAATACCTGTTATTACAGTAAAGCAAGTTGCACAAGCAATATGCGGAGCATTTGAAAATATTAATCGTGGTGAAACAATTGCAATTGCAGGAGATAATTTAACATATAAGCAAATAAATGAACTAATTATGGAAGCACTAAATATGAAACCTTATGTTCCATATATTCATCCGCTTAAATATAGAATAAACGAAACAAGACGCAAAAAAGTTTACAAAAAGACAGGACTTGAAGCAGGTATTGATGCAATTAAAATAGTTGAGTTTAAAAATCAAAATGCCTATATTGACCCAAAAATTGCAAAAAAACAATTAGGCGTACAAGAAGATGATGTAAAACAAGCAATTAAAGACTCAACAAAACAAATTATGGACTATGCTAAACTTCACAAGCAATTGTAAAAATATTATCTTAAATTGATATTTTCTTTAAATGTGGGTATTAAATAAATAACATAAAAAATAAAAAGGATAAATTATGACTAACGAACAAGAAGATAGTTTAGCATTTTATACAATAAATAGTTATCTAGCAATTAATAATTTAATGTATGGAAATGTTGAAAAAGCAATAAAAGGTGCAATAGCTTCAAGTGAAGATGCAAAAGGCGTTTTAAAAGAAGCAGAAACAATAGGAATAAAAAAACGATTTGGGTTAAAAACCGATGAAGAAGCACTGAAACGATATAATCAATTTAAAAATAGAACATTTGATAAAACTAAAAATGAAGAAATTCAACGAATAATGAAAATAACACTTGATGACATCCAAAACATAAAAGATTGTATGACACCATTAACTGAAAATTTAATTTTATATAGAAATATACCAACACAAAAATTTTATGTTCCATCTAATGATAATTCAATAATTTTAATGAAATCATTTGTTTCAACTTCACTATATTCTCACGACAAAAGTTATAGAAACGGCAAAGATTTTGTGCAATTACAAATTGAAGTTCCAAAAGGAATTCCAGCAATAAGATATGATAAAATGACAATACAGAATGAACCCGATGAAATTTTACTGCATCCGGTTAAATGTGAGATAACAGATATTGAAAATGCTAACATTGAAAATTGCGAAAAAATTGTAAAATTAAAAGTTTTAGATATTATACCTATCAATTTAAATGAACTTAAAGAAAAAACTGAAAAAATTATTTGTCATAATAATAAAATAAAAGAAAAATAAAAAGGAAGTAAAAAATGACATTATTTGGTTTAGAACACATTTTATATATGATTATCGCATTAATTGTAATGGTGGTTTCAATAATACTAATAAAAAAATTTGTACCACAAGAAAAAATGTATATTGTAATGAAAATTATTGCAGCAGTTGGTTTAATTATTATGATAATTTATAGAATTGTAGTTGCAAAATCGAGAAACTCAACATTTTTAGATTTTTTACCAGACACTTATTGTAGTATGATGGGTTTCATTATGCCAATTGTAATATTATTATTTAAACCTAACACAAAAATATTTCAATACGCAATGTTTGCAGGAATGATAGGCGGATTACTAACATTCATTTATCCCGATTTTCTTGTGTACTTTGATAATATATTCAATATACACCCATTTACTGGTTTACTATATCATACAATAATGCTTTACTTATTCTTATTAGCAATAGTAACAAAATACTTTGTGCCAACATTTAAGAATTGGACAGCATTACCAATTGGCTTAGCATTTATGGTAGTAGTAGCAGTGTTTGGAAATACAGTACTAGAGCAAAGCAATAATATGTACCTAAATGCCCCACTTATCAGCGGAACACCATTGACTTGGTGGCTAGTTGGAATACTAATTCTTGTTTTATATACGATAATTTTAACAGTTTATGAAATGATAACGAAGCCAAAAAATGAATGGTTTTGGACAAATTTATTTAAAAGAAAAAATAAAAAATAAAAAATAAAATAATTAACATTAAAATAATATAAAAAAGTTGTATCTATTTTTTACTAATTAATAGATACAATTTTTTCATTTTTTCAAATTAATTTTGTTTTCAATGTTAATTGTGGATATCCTTGAAATAAACACCCTATCTTTATTAAACTCAATTTTGTTTAAGCCTAGTTCTTCCCTTGCTAAATTTCTATATTCTGCATAATTAACAAAAATATTACTTTTAACATTAAAAATTTTCTAAAAATATTTTCAGCAATTGTGTATTTTTACAAGTCAAACATAATTCATTATAACAATAAATATTGTAATAATAATTTTTATTATTTTTAAATTATCATTTTAAACAAATATAACTAAATATATTTTTATAATAAAAAAAACATCTATGAAAGATGTTTTGGTGACCCTAGCGGGATTCGAACCCACGATACCACCGTGAAAGGGTGATGTCTTAACCGCTTGACCATAGGGCCATTTAGGGCTTTCGCCCTTTTATGCTGGTAGCGGTGGAGGGATTCGAACCTTCGACCTTGCGGGTATGAACCGCACGCTATAACCAGCTAAGCTACACCGCTATAAAAAAATAAATGGTAGCGGGGGCTGGATTTGAACCAACGACCTTCGGGTTATGAGCCCGACGAGCTGCCAAGCTGCTCTACCCCGCGATATTTGTCTTTTATTGCGACTTTTTTATTTTACTATATTTTAAAAAAAATGTCAATACTTTTTATATACTTTTTTTTATTTTTTTTGCGTTTTTTAACTGGTTTATATTATTTATATGCTTTTTACTAATATTTATTCATTATTATTTTTATTTTATCTTTACTTTTTTATTGTAATTATGCGTCAAGATATGTTGTATTCCATTTGTATTAAGTACTAGTAAAAGTTTTTATCTAAGGGAACTACCCGTTCCCTTAGCAACCTTTAGGCAAGGACAGGGTCCAAGCCCAGTGGAGTTTGCAAAGTACATAAAATTGACTTAGTACCTAAAAACTTTTTTATATTTTTATTTTTTGCTTTCGCAAAAATTAACAATAAAAAATTTTTATTACTAAATTTATGATATTTACAAAACTCCATAAGTACAATTTCTAAATATAAAACACTACTAACACCACTTTTTCTAATATCATTTATTCATACCAACTACAAATAGAACCTATAACTTTGCCTAACCTTTGGACTTTTGCGAAAGCAAAAGACAAAGTATAAAGTGCAAACGCACTAAATTTGGCTTTATCTTCCCAAAGGCTCCACAGGTCAAGGGCAATGCTCTTGTCCTAGGGGGTCGTAGGGGGGATGGAAAATCCCACCCTACACACTCCACCCCACCGCATAGCACAAAACACAAATAGAA
Organism: uncultured Clostridia bacterium; assembly: GCA_944372675.1. GTDB lineage: Bacteria > Bacillota > Clostridia > Christensenellales > UBA1242 > CAKVOD01. The sequence continues at coordinate 22 of CALVZW010000073.1, read as the reverse complement.
CATATACTTTCGCTTAACCTTT
>CALVZW010000072.1 GCA_944372675.1 uncultured Clostridia bacterium | reverse complement strand
GAAACTTTTATTAGTATATTCATATTTTATGAAATTGTCAACTGTTTTGACAACATTTTTTTGTTTATTCTATTTTTTCTTAATTTTCTACATTTTTTTAGTGTTATCATTTTCTTGCGGAGGTTTTATGCAAATTAAGAATAGAATTTTTAACAACACTTTGTATATTAGCCTTTCTGGAGAACTAGACGAAATGAGTGCTAGTTTCACAAGAAATGAACTAGATTGCATTATGCAAAACTCTCAAATAAAACAAATTGTTATTGATTTATCGGAATTATCGTTTATGGATAGCACGGGTATTGGAATACTTATTGGTCGTTACAAAAAAATGAAATTAAAAAATATTCCTATATTTATTTGCAATCCTAACAATCACATTGAAAAAATTTTTAAGATGACTGGCTTATATGAAATTATGCCTAAAATTAGTTAAAGTGAGGATATTATGAAAAACGAAATGACTTTACACATTAAATCTTTAAGCGAAAATGAGGCTTTTGCACGCAGTACGGTTGCTGCTTTTTGTGCGCAAGTTAATCCTAGTCTTGAAGATATTATTGACATTAAGACTGCTGTTTCTGAAGCGGTTACAAATTCGGTTGTTCACGCCTACCCTAACACTGTTGGCGACATTAAGATTAATGTTGTTTTAAAAGATGATTTTGTTACAATTACTATTACAGATTTTGGTATTGGTATTTTTGATACTGAGAAAGCGCGTGAACCATTTTACACCACCAAACCTGATGATGAACGCAGTGGTATGGGCTTTACTGTTATGGAAAGTTTTATGGATACACTTGAAGTTAAAAATAACAATTCAAGAGGGGTTACCATTAAGATGACAAAAAAATTATCAAAAGATTGTAAGGCTATGGTTGCTAATGATTGACCACGATGAAACTATTAGGCTCATAAAACTAGCACAATCTGGTGATGAAAATGCTAAAAACATTTTGATTAAGGAAAACACCCCTCTTGTAAAATGTGTTATTAAACACTACAAAATGAAAGGAATTGAATATGAAGACTTATTCCAACTAGGTTGTGTTGGTTTTGCAAAAGCAATTAACAAATTTGATGCTTCATTTAATGTTAAATTTTCAACTTATGCTGTCCCTATGATTTTAGGCGAAGTAAAACGATATTTGCGTGATGAGGGCTACATTAAGGTTTCGCGGTCGACGAAGCATCAAGCGAATGAAATAAAAAAGTTTATTGAGCAATATGTAAATGAGTTTTCGCACTCGCCCTCGCTTGATTTAATTGCTAGTAAATTTAATATGGATGTTCAAGATGTTGTTTTTACTTTAGATGCAACAAAACTACCTTTATCAATTTACGAAAATGTTGACAATGAAGAAAATACAAGTTTAGTTGAAAAAATAACTAATGATGATGAAAACATTGATTTAACTTTAGAAAAAATTACTTTGAAAAACTTAATTGGTAAATTACCACCAAAGGAACGCAAGATTATTATTCTTAGATATTTTAAAGATAGGACTCAAATGGAAATTGCCAAAGAATTAGGTGTTTCACAAGTGCAAGTTTCACGAATTGAAAACAAAATTTTAAAAGATTTAAAATCTTCTTTTTTATAAAAAATTTTTAATTATTTAAAGCATTTTTACAACTTAAAAACTGTAGAACTAAATTATATTCTACAGTTTTTTAAATTTCAAAATTATTTTATAAATATTATTTACAACTACTATGGATTAATTTCTATTATTTCAATATTTTTTAAACAATCTTTAACAAGTTGTTCAATATCTAAGTTTTGCTCTTGTTTTGCAACATAATCTAGTTGCGGTTTTATTATTGGATTGCGTGGCAAGAACACTGTACAACAATCTTCATAAGGCAAAATTGATGTATCAAATGTTCCAATTTGTTTAGCAACATCAATAATATCGTTTTTATCGTCGCCAATAAGCGGTCTAAAAACAGGCATTGACACAACGCTATTTGATGACATTATTCCTTCCATTGTTTGACTTGCAACCTGTCCTAAACTTTCGCCTGTTACTATTGCTTTACACTTTAATCTGTGTGCTAATTTTTCAGTAACTCGCATCATAATTCTTCGCATTATTGTTATCATTAATTTAGGGTCGCATTTTTTGTGTATTTCTTCTTGCACTTTTGTAAAACTTACGCAATATAATTTCATTTTACCGCAGTATTGCGATAAAATTTTTGCTAGGTCTACAACTTTTTGTTTTGCTCTTTCACTTGTGTATGGATAACTATGAAAATGCACTGCATAAATTTTTGCACCTCTTTTTGCGATTTTGTAAATTGCAACGGGACTATCAATTCCGCCTGAAAGCAAGCAAATTGCTTTACCAGCACAGCCTGTTGGCATACCGCCTACACATTTTATGCTGTCAAGATACAAAAATGTATAGCCGTTTTCTCGTATATCTACTTTTAATTCCTTGTCAAAGTTATCTAGGTTTACTTTTAAATTTGCATTGTTCTTTAGTACAATTTCACCAACCATTGCAGAAAATTCGTTTGAACTAATTGGAAAATTTTTGTCGGCGCGTCTTGTTGTTACTCGAAATGTGCAATTTGAAATTTTTATCTCGTTTACTGCTTGCAATATTTTATCTGGGTCATTTTCAACACACAAAGCAACTGATAGCCAATTATATCCAAACACTTTGGTTAATCTTGAAATTAGTTTCTTTTCGTCTTTTGCGTCATAATCTTTAACAATGTATCTAGCCCCGCCTTTTTCAACGGTTGCTTTTATATCTTCAATCGCTTTTACAGTGTTATCATATAAACACTTTTCAAAAAAGCCTCTATTTGAGCCTTTTAAATGTATTTCCGAATATCTTAATATGATTAATCTTTGCATAATTTTTTCCTTTTAAATATTTCGTAAGTAATTACAATGTTCAATTATTTTGTTTGCTACTAATTCCGCTTCATTTATTGTGTTATCAACTCCAAAACTTAATCTTATGTTACCCATTATTTCATCTTTGGTGTTTCCCATTGAATTTAAAATTCTGTTATCACTTGATTTTGAAGAACACGCTGAACCTGTACCAATTAATATATCATCAATTTCTAATTTGTGTAAAAGCACTTCACCCTTTACACCTTTTAATGAAATTGACAATATATAAGGTGAACCATTAACATCACCATTTATTTTATAATCAAAATTATTTTGACTAAATATTTCAATAATGCGTTCTTTTATATGTTTTACTTTTTCATAATTTGCTTTGATATTTTTCACTTTATCTTCTGCGACTACTGCAAAAGATACGATTGCTGGCAAATTTTCTGTTCCGCTTCGCAATCCCCATTCTTGACCACCGCCAAATGTAATAGGGTTTAAATGAAGTCCGTTCTTTACATATAATGCCCCTATTCCCTTTGGCCCATTGATTTTATGAGAACTTATTGAAATTGCATCAACTCCTAAATTATCAACTAATACATCAATTTTACCGTATGCTTGCACACAATCGCTATGAAATATTGTTTTTTCATTTTTTGATTTCGCGATTTCAACTAATTTTGCTATGTCATTAATTGCACCAGTTTCATTATTAACTAACATAATTGATATAAAATCATAATTGTTTTCGTTAATCAATTCTTGAAACTTTGTAATATCAACTTGTCCGTTTTCTGCCAATGGCACAAAATCAACTACATTATTTTTTGTCATTTTAAAGGTATTATAAATTGACGGATGTTCGCCCATTGATGTCAATATTCTAGCACCTTTTTTCGCTAAGCCAAACACTGCCATATTGTTTGCTTCTGTTGCCCCAGAACAAAATATTAAGGTATCGTTAAATTGTCCATTAATGCTATTAAGTATTGTTTCCCTTGCTTGTTGTAATTGCTTATTCGCATTTAAACCGCCTTTATGTAAACTTGAACAATTATAATAACAATTCTTAGATATTTCATTATAAGTATCTAAACCTAATTGTGAAATTTTTGTTGTACTTGCATTATCAAAATAAATCATCTTTTTTCTCACTTTTAGAATATATTGTATATGTTTTTTAGATAATTGTCAATCCTATTGTAATTTTTATTAGAAATATTGTATAATTAATCTATGATAAATCTTAAAAACACCTATAAAACTACAACTATTAAAGAGTTTTTAAAACACAAGGGGCTTTCTTCAAGAACAATTACGCAACTATCAAAAAAATTAGGAATAATGAAAATCAATGGTGAACCAAAAATTCTAAAAGACATAATTAAGAAAAAACAAAAATTGCAAATTGAATATGTTGAAGAAAACTTTACGCAAAATTATCCAAAATCTAGTGAGCCAATTAACATAGTTTACGAAGATAAAAATATATTAATAGTTGACAAGCCAAGCAACTTACCCACTATTCCTAGTTATAGTTACGCCGATAGTTTAGCAAGTAGAGTTATAAATTATTTAGGCAAAACAACTTTTAGAGCAATGAACAGATTAGATGCTGACACAACAGGCATTGTCATTATTGCAAAAAATGTTATAACTGAAAATATATTAGAAAAATTTGGTAAAATAAAAAAATATTATTTAGCAATAGTTGAAGGCAAAACTAAATTTAAAGGCAAAATTAATGCAAACATTAAAGATGATGAAAACTTAAAAAAAAGAGTAATTGCAAACGATGGATTACCTGCAATTACCTTTTATAAAAGACTAAAATATAATAAAAATGATAACTCGTCTTTAGTAAAATGTCATTTAAAATATGGACGAACAAATCAAATAAGGTGTCATTTTAGCCATATTTCTCATCCATTAAAATATGATACAAAATATGGCAGTTTATTTCAAAATAAAACTTTTTACTTGCGTTGCTACAAGTTAATTTTTATCCATCCTTACACTTGTAAAAAAATTACTATTAAATTACATTTGAACTAAATATTTACACTTTTTAATTAGATTTAAACTACAACACAAATATTTGGCACTTTAGCACCTGTTATTATTATAGTATGACTTTCAGTTGTTCCATTCGGTGTAAAAACATAATACTCATTTATTGTACTTCCATTCCCACTATATGAAACACCCCAAGCATATGGTCGAGAAACCGTTATTGTATATTCTTGTCCTTGGTCTAACACAATAACGACATTTGCTATGTCTTCTTTCTTACTTACTAATATTTGTTGCATTGCACTAAAATTATCTTTTGTTCCTGTTAATACATTTATTATTATTTGTGCGTTGTCATTAATTACATTGTTAAAATTCACTTGTAATG
>CALVZW010000071.1 GCA_944372675.1 uncultured Clostridia bacterium | reverse complement strand
AATTGCTATAATACAGGAACAATAAAAGGAAGTAATCAAAGTTCGCAATACTATGTGGCAGTGGGTGGAGTAGTTGGTAGGGCAATTACTAATGCATCAATTGCCAACTGCTATAATGAAGGTGATGTTACGGGCGAAAGTGTAGGTTCTAGTGCCTATGTCGGTGGAGTAGTGGGGGAATTGCTGACTGAAATCACCAATTGCTATAATAAAGGAACTATAACTGCAAGTAATCAAAGTTCGCAATACTCTGTGACAGTGGGTGGAGTAGTTGGTATGGCGGCAACTGCTAATGCATCAATTGTCAATTGCTTTAGTTTGGTGGGGTCCTCAACAAATGCGCCAAGTGCAAGTGGCAGCAATCGAAAGTTAGGGGGTATAGTGGGGTCATCGGAGGTAAATATTGATAATTGTTATTTTGATTATGGAACTAATAATGGATATGGAGCACAGCGTTCTGATTTGAGCACTATTGTAAAAACTAAATCGTACTACTCTTCATCGACGTATTGGAATACTAGCACTGCTTATAAGTGGGATTTTACTAATGTTTGGGAATTAAACTCATCAAGAAATGAGTCTTTACCTTATATTAAAGATTCTTATGTAACTCTAACATACTCATCAGGCACAGGGTCCACAAGTTCAGGTGGTACTAACAAGGTAGGCACATCTGTAACGCCTAGTAGTACGCTATTTAGTCGAACAGGGTACACTTTGAGTGGTTGGGTGGATAATAATACCGGTATGACTTACAAGGTAGGGGATAGAGTAATTTTAATGCAAAATACTACATTAACTGCACAATGGGAAATTGAAACCTACACCATATCATTTAATCAAAATGGCGGTACAGGTGGACAATCAAATTTGAATATTGAATATAACTCTGCTTTGCCAAATAGTGTAAGTGTACCTATAAAAGCAAACAACAATTTTGATGGGTACTATAGTGGTGGCACTCAATTTTACAATGGGCAAGGAACGCTTGTAAACACTTCGTACAGGGTAAAAGGTGAACTTACATTAACGGCACAGTGGATACCTACCTTATTAAATATAACATATATGAATGGTAATACTGTACTTAAAACTGCACAAGTAAATTACAATGTTGCATTTAATCTACCATTGGCAACCGAAATCAGTGCCACAAACACTGGGCATCTAATGGCTGGCTGGAGATTGGGTAGCACAACAGGTACGCTCTATGGTATGGGTGCAAGTGTTGCGTTACAAGAAAACACTACATTTTATTTGGAGTGGGAACCTATACCATATACTATAACCTTTATAGATAGGACTACAACTCTTACAACAAAAACAGTAAATTATGGTACATCCTATTCGCTACCAACAGAAAATGAAATTACGGCAACGAACAAGGGGCATCATATAACAGGCTGGCATTTAGGCGGAGTAGATGGACAATTCTATGCATTGGGTGCTAGTATAACAGCAGAAGCAAGTCTTATATATTATCTCGGGTGGGAAGCAAATAGTTATACTGTAGTATTTAATGCGAATGCACCAAGTGGAGCGATTTCAACAGGTGCAAGTGGTATGAATAATCAGACATTTACTTATGGGGCATCGCAAAATTTAACAGCAAATGCTTTTGCATACAAATTTTATCAATTTCAATGTTGGGCAACATCATCTAGTGGTGGAGTAACATATAGCAATGGTCAATCTGTACAAAATTTAACCGATGAAAACAATGGGGTAGTAAATCTTTATGCGATATGGTTAAAGACAAGTTGTACAACTACAATAACAATTACACTGAATGTGCCGGCTAATTCAAATACTGAAATAATATTTAATATACTAGATGGTACAAAACAAGATTTCACAACAGCAACTCAAATAGCAGTTTCAAGTAGTAAGACAATAACATTAGAATTAGAAAAGGATAAAACATATACAATAGCAATAACAAAGCCATTTTCTTGGCAAATAAAATATAATAACGGCGAGTCTACAACAGTAAACTTTTACGAATTTACAACGAGTGGTTCAACGCAATCGCACGAAATAGAAATTTCTGGTAGTACAGTTCCTAACATTTGGGTTGTAGTTTAATATTGTGTATGCTATAAAGTAATTAAGCAATTTAATTTTTGATTTATTTCAAATTTAAAAGAATGCAATGTTAATGTAAAATAATTGTAAGATAAAATCTTACTATCTGACTTTTAAAACAAATATTATTAAAAAAGTGTTTGAAGTTGAGATAAATGTAGTTTAATGTCTAATTAGGCTTAACTTAAATAACTTTTAAAATTGTGATTATATATTTTATAAAATATTTACAAAATTTAAGCATAAATTTCAATAAAAAAGGCATCATTAGGGAATATTCGTATGAAAGAAGTCTATGAAAACCAATTGAACAAAGAAAGAAAAAGCAAAAATTTGCTAGAAAAAGAATGAAAAAAATAATGTAAAAAACTTTGTGTTAACTATTTCGCACAAAGTTTTTTTAATTTTATATTTGTTTTATTTATTCCTTACAAAAACAAAATAATTCATTTTAAATAATAATATTAAAGGGTACAAGCATAGTATATGAATTATTAATTAAATAGTTTGTTTATATTAATAAATTTAGGCAGTATTTTATTCGTTTTACTTCATTAATTTTAATGTATTTTATTTTATTGTTTTAAATTAAAATAGGAATATTACTCTTGAATATTTTAAGTTATGTCGCATCCAATTTGACAATTTTTTAAATTAAAAAACTAACAAGCAAAGTAAATGATTTAATAAAAATGAGTTAGTAACGACAAACGGAGAATTACTAACTATGACACATTAAAAAAACAAAAATTATACAAAAAAATGGACTGGGAATTAAATTTATCATAACAGATTTTCGTACCACTTTTCAAGTACTTGTCATAAAAAGGGTATTGATGGTTTAACTATAAAATACTGGTTAGGGCATACTTCAGTAACTACCACACAAAAGCATTACATAAAATACGATAATGCAAAATCATTTATTGATGCGAATATGGTAGATAATTTGTTCGAGTTTTGACTAACTTTTTGACTAACTTTTTTATTAAAAAATATCAAAGCAGTTTTTTGCTTCGATATTTAGTGAAAAATATTTTTGTCATATACAATATATTGTATATTTGGTGGACCATCAGGGACTCGAACCCTGGACACACTGATTAAGAGTCAGTTGCTCTACCAACTGAGCTAATGATCCAATTTTATTATGACTCAGATAGTTTATCACAATATCTTTTATTTGTCAACTATTTTTAAATTTTTATTCTTTTTATTTTAATTTTATTTTTAATAATTAAAATATATGTTATAATATGTGTATATGAAATTAATAGTAGGCGTAAGATGAGATTTAAAATAATAATAGAATATGATGGAAAAGATTTTAGTGGTTGGCAAGAACAAGAAGGGTGTAGAACAATACAAGGCGAATTATCAAATGCACTAAAAAATTTATTTAATGAAAAGATTGAAGTGCATGGTAGTGGGCGTACAGATGCAGGAGTATCTGCTAAAAATCAAGTCGCACATTTTGATGTTGAAACAAATTTAAAACCTTATAATATAATGATGGCACTTAATAGAAGACTACCTGAAACTATTAGAATAAAAAATGTAACTTTAGTTGACAATTCATTTCATAGTAGGTATAGTACGAAAAGAAAAACATATTCATATCATATGTATGCGTCAGTAGTTGAAAGTCCTTTGCGAAGAAATACGCATTTACAAGTTTGGCCAAATCTTGATTTTGATTCAATGTTTAAGGCGTGTGAGTGTTTTGTAGGTACTCACGATTTTAAGGGATTTTGCCACGATAATCCTCAAATTATTAGCACAATAAGAACAATATATTCTTGTAAAATGACAAAAATTGATGATGATATAACCATTACAATATGTGGAAATGGATTTTTGCATAATATGGTAAGAATAATTTGCGGAACAATTTTAAAAGTGGGGCAAAGAAAAATTAAAGTTGAAGATTTACCAGATATTATAAAAAGCGGAGATAGAAAAAGGACAGGGCAAACATTAAGTGCAATAGGTTTATTGCTTGAAAGCGTTGAATATGACAAATAATATTTTATATATTAAATTTATATTTAGACATTTGTTTAGTAATTGTTTTTTATAATTTATAATTAAAAAAGTTTGTTTGGTAAAAAATTTATCATAATACGAAATTGCAATTTAGTTAAATTCTAGGTAAAACCTTGCAAATTTTATTGAAAAGTACTTGACTTTTTTAAGATTTTTTGCTATTATATTCAAGTCAAACTGATAAATGCTTGATTAGTCCCAAGCAATCTAAGTACGACAATTAATAAAAAATATGCTTCTAATTTTTTATTTAACCATATTAATATAATTCGGAGGAAATTTAAATGAAGACATTTATGGCTAATCCGCAAAATGTTGAACGCAAATGGTTCGTCGTAGACGCTGAAGATATGATTTTGGGTCGTCTAGCAAGTGAAGTTGCTGCAATTTTACGCGGAAAGCACAAACCAACTTACACTCCACATGTTGACTGCGGAGATTATGTAATTGTAGTTAACTGCGACAAGGTTCGTGTAACAGGTAAAAAGGAAACAGAAAAGTTATATAGAAAGCATACTGGTTATGCTGGAGGATTTAAGGAAGTTGCTTACAAAGATTTAGTTGCTAAAAAGCCAACTTATGCAGTTGAATTAGCAGTTAAAGGTATGTTACCAAAAAATAATTTAGGTAGAAAGATGTTAAAGCACTTAAAGTTGTATGCTGGTCCTGAACACGAAAACCAAGCACAAAAACCAGAAAAGTTAGAATTGAAAGGAGGTAAGAGATAATATGGCTACAAAAGCAACATTAAAATCAAAAAAAGTACAACATCTTGGTACTGGAAGAAGAAAAAAATCAGTTGCAAGAGTTAGAGTTTTGCCAAACGGAACAGGCAAGATTATCATTAACAAAGTTGACCTTGAAACTTACTTCCCAATGGACACAATGAAATACATTGTTCGTCAACCACTTGCATTAACAAACACACAAGATAAATATGATGTATATGTTAATGTATATGGTGGTGGATTTTCTGGTCAAGCAGGGGCAATTCGTCACGGTATAGCAAGAGCACTTGTTAAGGCTGATGAATCTTTAAAGGCTGAATTGAAGAAGGCTGGTTTCTTGACAAGAGATTCAAGAATGAAAGAAAGAAAGAAGTACGGACTTCACAAAGCAAGAAAAGCACCTCAATTCTCAAAGAGATAATT
>CALVZW010000070.1 GCA_944372675.1 uncultured Clostridia bacterium | reverse complement strand
TAAAGTCGTAGAATCTGAAAAATAATTGAAATAATTTAAGTTTTCATAAACTAAAAAATAATGTAAAAAAATTATTAGTTTTTTATAGAAAATTATTAGTTATTTATTGCTTTAGTTTTAGCACATATAAACATTAAATAAAATATATATTAGAAAAGGGTGTTTAGTTAGTAATTAAACACCCTTTATATAAATAATATTGACAAATTAAGCAAAATAGGATACAATATTTAAGAGGTGAGAAAATGGAACAAAACAACGGAGTTGAAAAGAAGTTGACAATATTTGAACAAAGCAAAATCAACACAGAAAGTTTTATTGAAAAAATTAACAAATTGCAAGGGGCAACGCAAGAAGAAGTTGATTTTTTAATGGATAAAGCAATTACAAGTGCAAAAATGGAAATTGCTTTGGCACAATTAGAAAACCGAGATGATAAAGAGTTGTCAAGTTTTGCAAGTATGGTTAAAGAACATCCTAACGATAAATATGCAAAAAAAGTTATATTTCAAAATTATGTTAACACAGGTAAAGAAGATATGCCTTTTGTAGTTGTTGATGAAACAACATCAATAGTTGTACAACAAGAGCCAAAGAAACCACACTCACAAAAGCGAAGAAAAAGAATGCTTTTAATTTCGCAGAAGTTGGATGACTGCGAGATTTATGTAATGGCATCAAGATTAACCGAGAGAGATATGATAAATAAATTAAAAGAAGAACAAAACAGCGGGAGTAAAGAAGTAAATAAGCAGAAGAATTTAGATGAGTATTTGGATAGATAATAAATAATAAAATAAATTATACATAAAATAAGAAGTCAAGCACATAAAATGTTTGACTTCTTTATTAATACTATGTTATACTAATTTTAATAAACTGAAAGAGGAGTGCAAGATTATGAAAATACAAAAGAATAAAATGCTAGGGGGGGGGGGGGGTAGATAGGTTACTATCTACATCCAACAATTACAAAAACGAAAGCAAAGGTTTGCAAAATGAAGTAACATATTGCAATAACCAAAGTTTTGAAAATGACATAGTAGTTACACAAAAGACAAATTGTAAAAATGAAAATAATGAAAACAACAATTTGTGCATAATGTGTAATCAAACAAAAATAAAAAATAGAAAGGGAAAACTGCACGAATTGCTCACCGTTGATTTTGCTAGATATTATCATGCAAACAATGGTGATGATATAAATACACAATTTAATAATGATTATTTTGAGCAAAGCAATAGTTTAAATACTCAAAAAGGTTATAGTTGTAATAAAGTAAGTATAAATAACAAAAATAAAAGCAATGTAACTTACAAAAAGCAACATAACATATTGCAATCTACGGTAATTTTATTATCGTGGCTTTTTGTGTTTGTAATGAGTGTAATGCTAATATATTTTGTAAATGTAAATAATAACAATTTATTAAATTTAAAAACGAATGTTGTCGCAGAAGAAGTAAATACTTTTGCAGATGAAAGTACAAGGGTTGGTAATGGAACTAGTGGAAGCCCTTATCAAATAAGTACATATGCCGATTTAGTAGCATTTGCAACTGTTATAAATGATGATGCTGAAGTAGAAAATTTTAACACTAAATATTACAAATTAAATAACAATATAAAAATTACTGCAGAACAAATAGCAACGAATCCGTGGGAGCCAATTGGATATATGGCATTTGGCACGGGGAGCGATGGACAAACCTTTAGTGGAAGATTTGACGGAAATGGTAATACAATAACTTTTGAAAGTAAAATAATAATTAATGAAATAGTTATTTCAGATAATTATGGTGATGATATGTATTATGTTTTGGGGTCATTGTTTGGTTCGATAAAAGACGCGATTATTACAAATTTAGGAGTTAACTATCAAGGGGGAATTGAAATATCTGCTTCACGAGGTGGTTCGGGTGGTTATGAAGTTACATCAGTTTTTGGTGGAATTACAGCAATGGCTAAGAACAGCACTATTTCTAATTGTTATAGTGAGGGTACAATTGTAGCCACTTCATCTACAACTGTCGGAAGTATGTCTGCTGGTAATACTAAATGTACTGGAGGAGGTATTGTTGGGGTAGTTGTTGATGGGGTAACTATCAATAACTGCTATGATGTGTGTAAATTCGATTTTACTTCTACTGCTTCACTTTCTACTGGAATTGATGCAAAATATGCGGGAGCATATTGCTATGTAGGAGGAATTATTGGTAGTGCACAACATTATGTAAACAATACTCCTACAAATATTACAATTAATAATTGTTATAGCATATTAGAAGCGGAAATTACTAATGGTGGTGGAGCGGGTAGTTTAGTTAATTATGTAGGGGGTATTATTGGTTATGTTGATATAAGTGATGATTCTATATGTGATATTATTAATTGTTTTAGCAATTTTAATTTAACTCATCAAACAACTATTACAAATTACATCGGTGGTGTTGTAGGCTACTGTTATTGTTATTATTCTAAGATATCTGCTTTAAATATTAGTAATGAATACTATTATATAAATCTTGATAATATAAGTGGGGTATCTTACTATAGTGAAGGTAATGTTATTCTTAATGATTCGTCACAGTCGAAGACTCAAGAAGAGTTAAATAGTATTGTAAAAAACATTTCTAACTATACAACTAATTCTAGCATTTATTGGAACATAGACACTTACCCTTGGGATTTCACTAATACTTGGGTTATTGACACAAGTTCAAATGATGGATACCCGTACTTAAAAGTATTTATGGAAAAATATGCAGTTACTTATGATTTAAATGGCGGAACTTCGTGGACGGGTGGTGATTTTACACAATATGTTCAACAAGGGGAAAATGCGAATTTAACTTATACTGCGACAAAAAGTGGCTGGGCTTTTGTTGGGTGGAATACTGATGCTAATGCTATAACGGCACTAACTACTTACACACCAACAAACGATACAACACTTTATGCTATATGGAAGTTAAGTAATGTTGATATAACATTCAACATTACAACGAATGTAGGGGTAATATTTAATGTGTACGATAATGATAATAACTTTGTACAACAAATGTTTGTTGATAATAAACCTACTTTACAAACAATAACAACTCAATTATTAGCAGAGAAAACATATATAATAAAAATAAGTACAATATATACTGCTAATATTAATGTAAGTGGTGGTACATTAAGCGGAAGAACATTGACTATTAAAGCTAGTGCTAGTGGAAGTAATATCACAATGACAATTACTGGCTTTGGTGGGTCTAATAGTATTATAATTTAATTAAATTAAATTATTTAAAATAATTTTTATTACTAAAACTATTTTATATTATTAAATGTCGATATGTTTACATTTAAAGCAATACCATATTGTACTATTAATTAAAAGTATAAAAAGCGATTAAATTACAAATCGCTTTTTCTTTTAATTATTTTTTAACTTATTTTAAATTTTAAAAATTATATTTATATGTTTATTTTATTTTATATTTTTTCGATTGCATATATTTATCGTGTAGCACAAAAAATATTTTATGTAAAGCATTTTTTAGCCATTTTTTATGTTTATATAAATTTTGTATTGTTTGCACAAAAAAATAATTTTGTTGATTTTGTACAATTTTAATTAATTTTTATATTTTTTAATTTTTTTTGTTATTTTTGCTTGACTATTGTAATTTTGTTGTAGTATACTATCGACAATGAATATACAATATATTGTTAATTATTTAAAAATAAAAACTATATATTGTATTTTATATGGGGTTATGCAATAAGGAAGGAAGGAGAGCAAAATGATTATCAATATTGTTAAAAGAGATGGTAGATTATGTAGTTATGATATTTGTAAAATAGAAAACGCCATAATGAAAGCAATGAATTCAATAGGGAGAAATGACGCATTAAAGGATGCAAAAAAACTTGCTAGACAAGCGGAAGATTTAGTTAGTGCTAAATTTGTTGATAGTGTCCCTAATGTTGAAGACATACAAGATGCGGTTGAAAATGTTTTGATGCAAAGCGGGTATAATGATGTTGCAAAAGAATACATTGTTTATCGAGCAAATCGCAACAGAGTTCGTGAAATGAACACAAACCTTATGAAGATTTATGATGAAATTAACAATGTAGATGCTTTATCTAGCGATTTAAAAAGAGATAATGCTAACATTGATGGCAATACCGCAATGGGTATGATGTTAAAGTTTGGTTCGGAAGGAGCAAAAGACTACTTTTTAAAATCTGTGCTTTCACCAGAGCAAGCAAAAGCACATCAAAATGGTGATATACACATTCACGATTTCGATTTTTACACTTTAACTGAAACTTGTTGTCAAATTGACATTGACAAATTGTTTAAAGGTGGTTTTGGTACTGGACACGGATTTTTAAGAGAGCCTAATAGCATTAGAACTTATGCAGCGCTTGCTTGTATTGCAATTCAAAGCAATCAAAACGACCAACACGGCGGACAAAGTATTCCTAATTTTGATTATGCACTTGCTAAGGGCGTTATTAAGTCTTTTAAAAGAAGTTTTATTAATAATTTTGCATCTGCTTATGAAATTATCAAAGGAAAAGTTGATGTTGATGATATTAAATCGCGTATAAAAAATATTGAAAGCAATATTGGTTTATATCCACAATTAAAAGAAAATCCTGAATTTATGAGTGCTTTAAGTAAAGAATTTAGCGAATTAAATGCTCAAGAGTTTGAAAAAGCATATAATTTTGCTCAATCTCACGCTACAACTGAAACCGATGACGAAACTTTTCAAGCAATGGAAGCTCTTGTTCACAACTTAAACACTATGCACAGTCGTGCTGGAGCACAAGTGCCATTTTCTTCAATCAATTTTGGGCTAGATACATCTCCTGAAGGTAGAATGGTTATTAAAAATTTGCTTTTGTCTGTTGACAAAGGACTTGGACAAGGTGAAACTCCTATTTTCCCTATTAGTATTTTTAAAGTTAAGGAAGGCATTAACTTTAACGAAGGTGAACCAAACTATGATTTGTTTGAACTTGCTTGCAAAGTAAGTGCAAAAAGATTGTTTCCTAACTTTTCATTTATTGATGCTCCGTTTAATCTTAAGTACTACAAGCCTAATCATCCAGAAACTGAAGTTGCTTATATGGGTTGTAGAACAAGAGTTTTAGGTAATGTTTATGACCCATCAAGAGAAATCACTTTTGGGCGTGGAAATTTGAGTTTTACAACAATTAACTTGCCTCGACTTGCCATTGAAGCAAAAGGGAATATTCAACTTTTTTATGAGAAGTTAAACGAAAAATTAGAATTAGTAGCAAAACAACTTTTAGATAGATTTGCTATTCAATGTAAAAAATGTGTAAAAAATTATCCATTCCTTATGGG
>CALVZW010000069.1 GCA_944372675.1 uncultured Clostridia bacterium | reverse complement strand
TATTTTGTTTTAGGATTCATACGCGGTATTAAACCCATACTTTGTCGTTTTGTCTTGTAAGCATCCTTATCATCGCGAATTTGCTTACCCATATCTTTGACATCTTGAAGCATTTGCTTACCTTCAGCACTCATTTCTCTTGGCGGTTCGCCTGTAAGTTTTGTTCTTACATTTCCACCTACATTTCTAGCACGAGTACGCAAAGTTGCCTTCTTCCCGATTGATTGACGATATTCATCAGCAATTGCTCTACGACCTCTAATGTAGTCTCTTTCAGTAATTTCGTTAGCATTACTCTTTGCATCAAGTGCTTTTATTTGCGATTTTCTAACTGCTTTCGCTTCTTTCTTATCTTCCTTGGCTTGTTGCTTTTGCGCTTTCGCTTGTTGTCGTTTAGCGACATTTGCTGGGTCATAGTAGCTATTTATTTTGCTCTTAACACCACTTGTTACACCCTTTGCATAGCCAACACCTTCTTTAGCATTCTTATATGTTTCTTTCATTGAAGCTTTTACTGCGTTACCACGATCTTGTAACGATGGAACTTTATCACTACCAGTTACAAGTTTAGTAATTAAGTTTGAAGCATCCTTTATCATCAATGAACCACACATAATGAATAAGATATGTGCTATTGCGTTAAACAAATCACAAGTTAATTGTCCATAAGTTGCAATTTCTTCGGCACTTCCAAACAAATCAATTGTTTGCAGTATTGGTGCAACAATAAAGAATATGTTTAAAGCAACCACAGTTCCATACATAACTACTGTGCTTTGGATAAAATGCTTAGCCCATTCTTTGTATGCCTTACCGTCATCAAGTGGCATCAATGCAATAAATGGCGGTGATATTATGAACAGCAAGACAATTTCAAACAACCTTTGAATTACACCCAGTGCTGCCACAAGCAGTGCTGCCATAATGAAGAAAGACGATACAAACGCAAATAACCAATTAAATTTTAAAAGGTCATAATAAACAAACACAAGGTCAGTGTTCATATAGTCAAAATTTGATATGTACCCCGGTGATGCCTGATGGAACATAAAACTATAATCATCCGATGATGCAGTAATAGTAGTATTAGCAGTAAGTTTTATTGCAAACGCGTCATCAATTTTTTCGGCGGCGGTTTTGCTGTTGACATACTGCGAGTTGTTATCATCAACAAATGTGCCGTTAAAATTTAATACCGAATCGTTTGCAAGTTTGTTAGCAAAGTCCGTATCAATTCTGGCTCGATTTGCATTCATTGCACTCGCGGCAAACACTTGTCCAGAAATTGTTGTTGCTCCATTAATTCGTGTTGCTTCATCCACAGTTTTTAAAAGTCCGTTTGAAACAAATACACCAAAATAGCAAACTAATGGAACAAATATGAATGAAAATAATGCTTTAAATGCTTTGCCTACAACCGGAGCAATTGCATTATCTTTTGATTCTCTAGCATTGTAGTTATTTCGAATTATTGCAATAAATGTTGTTACAAACACCATAACAAACGCAGTAACGGTGAGAGCAATTAAGGCATTGACAACATTTTCATTCTTAAAGAACATCAGCGCTAAATCGCCCGTTACTTCGTTGCCGTCAACATAAACAGTATCTAGCCCCGCCATTTTTCTAAAGACAAGTTGTATGAAGTCAAGTAACATATAAAACACTTTTAAAACTTCATAAACAAGTTTTAAGATTACTACCATAAAGTAATCTAGCCATTGCCCAATTTTATCACTTATCCAGTTAGCAATACCCGAGAATGCACCACTAATTGCATTAGCAATATCGCCCAAAATACCTAAAACCTGTGTAGTCATCTTGCCTCCATCATTTGTAGATATAAAAATTACCCTAAACTACCATTATTTTTTTATAATATAGCATTATTATACCAAATTTTAAAAATTTTGCAACATAATTTGACAAAAAACTTTTAATAATTGCAATATTATTATATTTTTTACAATATATAAGCAATTTTTCAACTAAATTTAATAAATTTTTCATTAAAATAATTTTGGTGTTAACCATAAAATTTAAGCGGTTTCTTCTTGTAAACTACTTAAAGTGTCAAAATACAAATCATAAATTACAAGTCTAATTTGTTTCAAATAATCTTCAACTTCAACAATAGTATTAAAGTTTATTTCCACGAAATCACAGTTTTCTGCAGTTTCATCGTAATAATAGTTATTAAATTCGCTATTATATTTGTAAATATTGCCTTTAAGTGCAACATTTAGCGAATTAGCATAAGGACTTTTTAAATTATTTTCAAATTTTTCAAGCAATATTTCTTGATTTTTTATTGTGTTAATGTTTGGAGTGTTATAATTTTCAAGAACAAACAAACATTGGTCAGCAAACTCCATTGACACTTCTTGCCCGTCATATTTTGGTAAATATCCAGTAAAACTATTGCTAATTGTTATGTCTTGGTCGCCTAAAATATCTTCGCCAAGTTCTTCATCCCATTCGCTATCACTCGGTGTTGATTGTGCTTCATAATCTATTTTTTCATAAATCTTTTCTTGCCCAGACACAACATATCTAAACGACAAATCAACATTTAACTCATTGTTTGGTGCAAGCATCATTAGCATTATGGCTTGCATCACAACAGGCTCATAATCAGGTTTTAACATTACAACAATACTGTAAATTTCTTCATCAGGAAAATAAAATATATTGTCTTCATATTCTTCATCTTGCTCACCATTATTATTTTGTGTGTCATCTCCGCCGTCTTGCCCAGAATTACTGTTAAATAATTGCTCAGCAGTGTAATCTTGTACTTCAATGTTGAAAACTTCCATAAAATAATTTTCGCCGTTTTCGTAGTCAAAACTATAATAACCGTCGTCTTGATTAAATACTACTTTTGCATTGACACAATCGCTTACAATTTGTGCTATGTTGTTATATAAATCACGACTATATGCCCCTGCAGAATTATCTAAATTAATTGTATTTTCGCCAACTATATTATATATTACGCAATCGGTAAATTCTTCAATAGTGTTATATTCAAAGCCGTTTTCGTCAAAAAATGTTTCATCAAAGCCGAATTTATTAACTTGATTACTCCAAGTTTCATACAAATCAAGCAAATACATATAATCAATCATTTCATAATCATTGCCACTACCGTTAAAAGTGTTTTGAGTTTTCAAATGTGTTTCAAGTAGTCGCAATGCTAAATAATCGTCGAAAGTATCAACATATTCATTTGCAAAATCATTTGGTAACGGTTCATTTAAAGATGCCGAACCAAGCGTGTAAGAAATTGTGCCGTCATCAGCTACCTTACCTACAAATGAAACTTCGCTCCAACTCATTATGTGATTAGGAATATAATCAGGATTGCTAACTTCAATCATTGGCTTACTATTTGGGTCTTCAGGGTTATAATCTGGATTTGCTTGCGAAATAGTAGGCTTGTTTACAATATTATCAGGGTCATAATAAGGATTGCTTGCTACAAAAACAAAATCGCCATTGTCATTACCTAAGTTACAAATAAACTTGTATGCTTGAGTTGGAATATCGACACCTAATTCAAAATCAACATAAGGTGAAGTGTTAAAATTAACATAATATACCCCGTCATCAAAAATTGCTTCACCCTGTCCATAAAATTCGTTTTCAACAGTTATCACACTTGAATAATCATAAACACCAGCATTTATAGTGTTTTTATTACTCTCTAGCACTTCAACAGGATAATAATATAAGTTGTTATATAAGTTATTAAACAAATAGAAATTTTCGTCAATACCGTAACCATAGTTTTGTGCTAAACTTGTCAAAATCATACGAGCAAGTGTTTTATATTCGTTTACATAATTATATAGCCAAACAACCCTACTTACAAAATCGGCGTTAACATTAAGATAAGAATTTTCTTCAACAAACTTTTGACAGTCAATAGTAGAATAACCGCTTAAATAATTAGCAACCGCATCATAAACTTGGTAAAAATTAGTTTCTTTTAAAGTTTCAAGTTTATTTTCAGTTCCGTCATAAGCAAACTTTATGCCGTCAAGAAAATCATAAAGTTGACTACTATCAACCAAATCATCATCCCCAACCAAATCTTCATCGGATTCGTCAAAATTAGGGTCATTGTTCTTGTCGGTAGTAGTAACGCCGTCAGTTATCGGCGGACGAGTTGCAGTGTTTTCATAGGACCACAAATCACAACCGCCAAACATTAAGGCAGTAATTATAATTGTTATTGAAAGTAATATAGTTTTAAATTTTATTCCCATTTTATCCCCTTGTGTGATAATATGAACATTTTTTCATATATTCATTTATTAAAAACAACACTCATAAAATTTATTTAATTATATTTTTTGTTCTTTAAGTAAAATTATAACAAAAAAGGCATTAAATTGCAATTAAATATATATTAAAAAAATAAAAAACAAATCAATTATTATCCACGTTAAATATTCATACTTTAAAAATCTACCAATAAGAGTGTTTTTAATAAGCAAACAACAAAGCAATGAATTGCAATTTCATAAATAATGTTAAGTAAAAAACAGTAAAAAACAAAGAAATAAAAAAATAAACTACATAAGAAATAAAACAATAAAACCTTACAAAAAAATCACACAACATAAAAGAAATTTAAACAAAAAAAAATGACTAACGAAGTAGTCATTTTTAACATTAAAGATTAAATAAAGCCATAGCATAATTTGAAATAGCAGTAGTAGTTTCACCTTCTTCACCTGTACCAGCAACACCACCAACCCAGTCACCAATGTTGCTAACAAAAAGTTGAAGAAGTAGAATAAGAGCAATCATAACTACTAACGCAATAACAGCATTAATAAGTCGTTTTTTTGCTTCGTCTCTTTGTTCTGTAGTTTCTGCTCTAGCCAATTTAACGCCCAAAACTATAGCATATATCATTCCGGCAGTACCAACCAAAATTAAGATAGGAATAAGTGCAGCACCCAAAACCTCAAGGATAGGGTTTAAGAATGCCCATTGACTGCCTTCTGCGAATTGATAAACATTAAGCTGAGAAATGATATTCATAAGTCCTAAAACTGACATCAAAAAACTCCTCCATTATCGTTTCTTAAGATATGTTTTGCACAAACAAAAAAATTATACAAAAACATCTTTCGAAAATCATTATAGCATTAAAATTTTACAAAAGCAAACAAAATATAGCACATTTTTCAAAATTTTTC
Source organism: uncultured Clostridia bacterium (assembly GCA_944372675.1). GTDB lineage: Bacteria > Bacillota > Clostridia > Christensenellales > UBA1242 > CAKVOD01. The sequence continues at coordinate 247 of CALVZW010000069.1, read as the reverse complement.
CATTTTTTTTAAATTTATTCAATTTAAACAAATAATTTAAGCAAAATTATATACTTTGCACAATTAATTTTCACACCAAACTATATTTTAATTGCATAATATTATTATTTTCAATATTTTTTAAATTATTAATTTTAATAAAAAAATATTTTCTCAACCCTAAAAAGCACACTTACCCTATTAATATTGCTACTTACCACACAAATTATCACACCTACCCTACACATTTTCTTATTTACACTTTAAA
>CALVZW010000068.1 GCA_944372675.1 uncultured Clostridia bacterium | reverse complement strand
ACCAAACAATCAAAATCAGACTTAATAACAAAACTTTTCATATTTTCCTCTCAATAATATATGAACGCCAATAATTCATTATAACTAGTTTGTTATTTTAGTTACCAATTTTGTTGATATTTTAAACAATATTATGTATAATACTAAATGGAGAAAATATGTTAGAAGATTTAATTACAAATCCATTATTCATAATAACTCTTGTTGCAATAGGACTATTTTTAATAGGCTTAATCATCGCAGGTACTGCACATCAAAATTTCTTTTCACTAAAAGAAAAACTATCAAAAGTTGAAACATCAAACGGTCTTTGTGCTTATCAAGTTATTGAATATGGAATACAACACAATAAACAAAAAACAAAACTATTCTTAGCAGGTGAAAAAGTTGACGACTGCTATGATTATTCAAATGATGCAATAATATTAAAAGAAGAAATATTTTATGGTACAGATGTTGCTTCATTAGCAATTGCTAGCCACGAATTTGGACATTCAATGCAACGATATAACAGCAGTTTTTGGTTTTTTCTATGCTATATTTTTCAAAAACTAAATTCATTTTTTTCAGGGCTTTGCTTTCCTTTAATATTCATCGGCTTAATTGTTTGGCTAATCCCATTTGAATTAAATATTATAGGTAAAGTTATGATTTATGTAGGATTAGTTGCATTTTTAGTAACTTTCCTACTAAAAATATTTCTTATTCCGCTTGAATTTAACGCATCAAAAAATGCAAGGAAGTTTTTGAAAAATCAAATAGGAATTAAAGGCAAAGAATTATCACAAGTTAGAAAACTACTTAACTCAGCAGGTATGACTTATGTTGCTTCACTCTTTGCTACCCCCTACAGAATTTATCAAGCATTATTTCGTAGATAATGTATACTACCAACAAAAATTGCTAAATATATTATATATTAATTGGAGGTACTATGGCAATACAAAATTTTCTTACAGAGCAAATTAATACCGTTTTTGACGATTGTAGTAGCATAAAACTTTACAATGACGGCAAAGTGAAAACTTTTGAAAAAGGAAGTTTAGAATTTGAAAAAATTATTCAACTTTGGCAAATAACTGTAAACAGCGGATACGAAATGCCAGCATTTGGTGTTAGCATACACGAACTAACAATGCAAAGTTTACAAAGTGGAACACACATTGAATTTGTATTTGATAAATTAAATTATCATAATGAAATGCCTTTTGATTCCTTGCTTTTGTCATTGCAACCAAATCAATATGGCTATCAACTTATTAGACACTATGACGACAAATATCAAGGTAGATGCCTATATGTTAATACTACAGAAATAAATAACGATTTATATGATTACATTTCTTCAATCATTAATGAAAAAAATTAATATATAATAAAATAAATAGCCTATAAATTTAGACTATTTATTTTTTATTGTTTTTACCATATTAACAATTGAAAAAGCCACTATAACAAAAAATATAACAAAACTAGAAATTGCCGATAAAATAAACATACTTTGAGTCATCCCACTATTTACCATAATCAAAGTGTTTTGTAAAGATAAAATTGAAACAAAAGCATCAACTACCGATAGTTCTCTTAAATATTTAAATATTAAGTTGTCAACTTTTTTTACTTTATTGTAATTAATAACAGCCATTGTTATTTTGTAGGTAGTGTAAACTGCAAAAACTATTGATGGAATAAGACCAAAATTTGTTTCTTTAGGGTTAGTTATTAGTAAAATTATTGGAGCAAGCAAACAAATGTCAATAAAAAACATAAAAATAGACAAACCAATATATGTCTTTCTTCTTTGATTTTCGATGTCATTTTCGCTTAACTTTCTTATTTTCCTTTCAATTAGTATTGCAACTATCCTTGCTAATAATAAACATAAGTAATAAATTGCAATACTTAAGCCAAAAGAATAGTTGTAGTTTAATCCTAAATATCCGTTATATAATGCAAAGAGTAAAGTAGTTAGCACTGAAAACAAGGTGCTAAAGAATATTTTATCAGGATTTTTCTTAAATCCTTTTAATGTTTCTTTTAAGTTCATAAATTTTTAGATTGTGGCAACACACAATCTATTATTATCTTTTCAATATATTCAACATCATCTTTGCACCCATTTTTTATCCATTCATTTATTATTGCTGTAACACCGTTAAGATAATAAGCAATCATATAATGTGCAGTTTTTTCATTAACACCAAATCTTAAAAAAATTGGTTTAAATATAAATTCATTTAATTTGTTGAAATTTTCTATTGAATTCATAATGTTTGTATGCTTAACTGCTACTTGGTGAATAATTTTATTTTCTTTTATGTAAGAAAGATATGGCGTTAAATATTTGGGAGTTATTAAGATAAGTTCTTCACGAGAACAAATTTTAATTTTTTCTACAAAATCTTTGCTTTCATTATTAAAATATGAAATAAATTTTTTGTTTATATTTTCAATACATTCTTGCAACAAATCATCTATTGTATCATAGTGAAGATAAAATGTTGAACGATTTACACCTGCTCTTTCGCAAATTTCTTTTACTTTAATGTATTCATAATCTTTTTTATTAAGCAACTCAATAAGAGCCTGATTCATTAAAAGAGCAGTATTATAATATTTGCTCTCAGATTTATTCATAATACTCCCCTTTTTTTTACTATTATTGTTCATCAGTTATTTCTTTTGCTAATCGCAAAATATCTGAACCATATTTATTTTTGCCGTTTTCTTTAATTTTTTTGTAAATAAAATAATTTATACTACATCCAATAATGCCAATAATTCCAATAATTATACCAGCAATAAAAGCAACAACACCTGAAGCAATAACTTCCATTGCTAAGCACATACCAACCCCCAAAATTAATAAACTTATAATTCCAAAAGTAAACGCAAATATGTTTGCAGGATTTTTTGCTTTTGAATCTAACTTTTTTAGTTGCTTAACCTTTGAATTTTCTTTTTTAGAATATTCATTCGCTATGTGTTCAGCATAAATTTTATCTGTATTCATATTTCTTCCTCCTTTAAATACATTTGTATTATAGCAGGAAGATTTCAAAAACTAAACAACACAAATTTTTAAAAATGTTGATTTAAGTATAATTTTTAATTTTTTAAATTATTTTTGTTTATTTACATAATTTCTATTTTTACATTATTTTTTTTATTAACATTATTTTAAAAATTATTTTATTTTTTTTTAAATTAATTTTTTATGTAATTTCTATTTTATTAACATAATTTCATTGATAACACAAACATAACTTTGTTTATTTTTTAATATTTTCAATCTATAAATAATAAATTAATTATTTACTACCTTATTTATTCGCCACGCAAATCAAGAACATAAGGTGTAACTTTTTCGCCTATTGTTTGATTAAACACAAGTTCAAAATAACAAGAATTGCACCTTATTCTTCTTATCTCATAGTTCTTACCATCTTCTGCTTGATATTTAAGCCCTTCACTGTATTCACACTCTTTGCAAGAATCATAATTATAAACAGTTTTATATGGACAATGACAAAATGTCATAACTGTTGGTTTTCCAACATAATTATGCCCAATTTTAAGTCCTTTCGTCAAATCTTGTTCAATAGATTTTACAAAACATTCTGCCCCTAAATTTATTATAACATCAGCAGTATAACAGTTAGTTATGTTCATTTGATATCCTGCAATTGTTTTATATCCTAATTTTGCAAAGCACAAAGCATATATATTATTTGCTACAACTCCTATGTTTTGATTTCCTATTTCAGTTAGTAAACTTTTAATTTTTTGTATGTCATATGAATTTGCAACATTTGGTAAATTTAAGTATACAAAACTATGCCCCATTTCATTTGCTTTAATTAAAAAGTTATTAATGTTTGCAAATTCATAATTGTTTGGTGCATAAATTAAACAACAATCTTCGGGTACCGACTCAATATCTCGAATGTCTTCAATTATCATAAAGTTGTTAGTATTACTTTCCTTCACATTTAATTTACGAACAGAATTAATCACTAATTTTTTTATAGGTTTTGAATTTCGTTTAATAATTATTTGCTTTAACTTTTCAACACACATCCGCCTTAATTCGTTAATGCGTGAATTAGGAATAAAAACATCATTTAATTCGCAAGTTAGTTTTGTAAGTGTAAACTCAGTATCTACAAAACGGTCAATATTTTGCAAAAGTTTTTCATAAGTTAAACTTTGAGTAAGTGCTTTATCGCATACAAACAAACTTTCCACCTTTGCAACACAATCTTCGTATTGTAAAATTAAAGTTGCTGGCTCATCTGGTTTTGCAATAAAATGAGCAGTTATAGGTATTTTTTTAACATTTGATAATAATAAGTTTTCTCGAACAAAATCTACAGTTTTATATACTATATCATTAACATTAGGTGCATATTTTGAATAAATTTGATATTTATTTCTTTCTATTTGCTCAACTCCTCCAACGCCAATACCAACTTCATCACCATCAACATTAACAAATTTTAGCCCATCACCATCATTAATCGGTGTTTTACTTTCAATAATTATTGCATAAATGTTTTTAAAAGGTCTAACACTTTCAACTTGTCCAATACTTACCCCCCTATGATTTTGAAATTCATAGTTAATTATGTTTTCATCTTGTATTTTATCTAAGTAAATTCCTTCGTTATAATCTCCACGATTAAAAACTCTTTTTAAATTACTTTTTTCAAACGCACAAACTTCTTCATTGAAATTACAATCAATGGCATTACGATAAGATTGCACTGCTTGTGCTACATAAGCAGGTCTTCGCATACGCCCTTCAATCTTAAAAGAATCTACTCCTAAATTACTCAATTGTTTAATTCTATCAATTAAGCATAAATCTCTTGTTGATAACAAATAACCTTCAGTCTTTCCAAAATTTGATTTATATTTCAAACGGCACGGTTGAATACAAGCCCCACGATTTCCACTTTGCCCATATTTTAACGCACTAAAATAGCAATTACCAGAAAATGCAACGCACAAAGCCCCTTGCACAAAGTATTCTATTTCAAGGTTTGTCCACGCTTTAATAAGACTAATATCATTAATTGTAACTTCGCGTGATAAAACAATTCGCTTAAATCCCAACGACTCAGCAATCAATGCACCTTCAAGATTATGTATTCCCATTTGCGTACTTGCGTGTAATTCGATATCTGGTAAGTGTTCTCTCAAAACTTTAGCAAGCCCCAAATCTTGAATAATAAAAGCATCTACACCTTTTGAATATGCTTGTCTTACTAAATCAAGCACTTGTTCAAGTTCGTCATCACTAATTAATGTGTTTACAGTTAAATAAACTTTTACATTATATAAATGACAAAAATCAACTGCTTCACTTAAATTTTCAAGACTTATATTTGTCGCCTTGCTTCTCGCATTAAATTTAGGCAAACCAAAGTATACTGCATCCGCCCCATTATAAACTGCCACCTTTAAAGATTCCAAATCACCCGCTGGTGCTAAAATCTCGGGCTTTTTCACATTCATTTCATCATTATCATTAAACATATTTAAATTATATCAAAAACCCTTGCACTTGACAAGGGTTTAAATGAA
>CALVZW010000067.1 GCA_944372675.1 uncultured Clostridia bacterium | reverse complement strand
CGCGATGATAAGGATGCTTACAAGACAAAACGACAAAGTATGGGTTTAATACCGCGTATGAATCCTAAAACAAAATATAGAGATTGGCGAAGTGGTGAGAAAAAGCAAACTCTTAAAGCATATAAGAACTCTTCTCACGACACTTACAAAGACTTATCTTCTGACCCAACTGCAATGGGCTTAAGTATGCAATATGCACTTGGAAATATTGACGAAAAAGAATACAAGAAAGGTATGAAAGAACGCGAAAAATCAAGGAAGAATGTATTTAAAAATCAAAAAAAATAAAAACTTTTACAAACTAAAAACAAACCAGTAAAATGGTTTGTTTTTTTTGATGTATCTTATGTAGAATTAAAACTATATATACAAAAAGTTTTGTTATCAAACATTATTTAATAATGATAAATATTTTTAACAAATAAAAGGTTGCATTTTATCTATATAAATTTTAATTTAGAATTTAGATAAATTATATTATTTAATATTTATAACAGTGAAATAACATTGTTGTATATTTATAAAATCTCTAAAAATATTTTAATTATAATTAAATTATTTGTTTTGTATTTGTTGTAATTTTGTTGATTTTGTGTTATACTTTTTTATCTATTTTAAGATTTGGAGTAAGTATTATGAATTATAATCATATTGACATTGAAAATAAATGGAAAAAATATTGGGAAGAACACAACACTTTTTATACCGACATAAGAAACTTCGACAAGCCAAAGTTTTATGCACTTGATATGTTTCCTTATCCGTCAGGCGATGGCTTGCATGTTGGTCATGTTGAAGGCTACACTGCTTCCGATGCTGTTGCAAGAATGAAGCGTATGCAAGGCTACAATGTGTTGCATCCTATTGGGTTTGACTCCTTTGGCTTACCTGCGGAGCAATTTGCTATTAAAACTGGTAATCATCCCGCAACTTTTACTAATAAAAATATTAACACCTTTAAATCGCAACTAAAAAACTTAGGACTTTCGTTTGACTGGTCAAAGGAAATTTCAACTTGCGAACCTGAGTACTACAAGTGGACGCAATGGATATTTTCTAATTTATATAAAGATAATCTTGCCGTTTACAAAGATATGCCGGTTAATTGGTGCGAAGAATTAGGTACAGTGCTTGCTAATGATGAAATTATTGACGGCAAATCTGAAAGAGGCGGTTTTCCTGTTGTTAAGAAAAATATGAAGCAATGGGTTATTAAAATTACCGATTTTGCTGATAGATTAATTAATCAATTAGATGATATTGATTGGCCAAAATCTACTAAGGAAATACAAAAAAATTGGATAGGTAAAAGTAACGGGGCTGAAGTTGATTTTAAAATCTATGATAGTGAACACAAGTTTACAGTTTTTACAACTCGTCCAGATACTATGTTTGGGGCAACTTATTGCGTGCTTGCTCCTGAACATCCACTTGTTAAAGTAATTACAACGCAAGAGCAAAAAGAGCAAGTTGAAAACTACATTAAGCGTTGCGAAAATATGACTGACATTCAAAGAACAGATTTAAACAAGGACAAAACGGGTGTATTTACTGGTGCTTATGCAGTTAATCCAATGAATGATAGCAAGTTGCCGATATTTATTGCCGATTATGTTATGATGTCATACGGCACTGGGGCGATTATGGCAGTTCCAGCGCACGATTCACGCGATTATGAGTTTGCTAAAAAATATGATTTACCGATTATTGAAGTTTTGCAAGGTGGCGATATTTCAAAAGAAGCATTTGAAGGTGATGGCTTACACATTAACTCAGGCTTTTTGGATGGGTTAAACAAGCAAGACGGCATTAAAAAAGCGATTGAATGGATTGAACAAAAAGGAATAGGAAAGGCAAAGACATCGTATAAATTGCGTGATTGGATATTTGCTCGTCAAAGATATTGGGGCGAGCCAATGCCTGTAATTTATATGGATGACGGCACAGTTAAACTTGAAGAAAATTTACCATTAGTTTTGCCAACATTGACTGATTACAAGCCACACGGCGGACAAGCACCGCTTGACAATGCGACGGAATGGAAAAATGTATGCATAAATGGTCAACACGGCGTGCGTGAAACAAGCACAATGCCAGGTAGTGCGGCATCTAGTTGGTACTTTTTAAGGTATATTGACCCGCACAATGAAAATTGTTTAGCAGATTTTGAATTGCTTAAACACTGGATGCCTGTAGATTTATATATAGGTGGTGCTGAACACGCAGTAGGGCATTTGCTTTATTCGAGAATGTGGAATAACTACTTATATGACAAAGGAATTTCACCAGTTGCTGAGCCATTTAAAAAACTTGTGCATCAAGGTATGATATTAGGTAGCAACAGTGAAAAGATGAGCAAGAGTAAAGGCAATGTAGTAAATCCTGATAGCATAGTTACTTCGCACGGGGCGGACACATTAAGACTTTACGAAATGTTCTTAGGGCCAATTCGCGACTCAAAACCTTGGAATGACAACGGTGTTGATGGGGCAAGAAGATTTATTGAAAGGGTATGGAGATTATATACCACTGAAAACAAGATTGCAGACACTGAAAACAAGAATTTGGAATTAGCATATCATCAAACGGTAAAAAAGGTTACGCAAGATTACGAAGATTTATGTTTTAACACTGCGATTAGTCAAATAATGATATTTGTAAACTTAGTATATAAGGAAGAAGTATTCCCGTTAAGTTATGCAAAAGCGTTGTTACAATTATTAAACCCAATAATACCATTTGTTACTGAAGAATTATGGCAAATGCTAGGCGAAAAAGAGAGTATAGCGTATTCACAATGGCCACAATATGATGAAGAAAAGGCAAAGAGTGATGAAATTGAGATTGTTGTACAAGTAAACGGCAAAATTAAGGACAGAATTGTTGTAAAACGCGGAACTGATGCTGAGACCTTAAAGGCGACTGCGTTACAAAGTCCAAAAATCGCTGAGTTAGGCACTCCTAAAAAAGTGATTGCTGTTCCTGATAGAATTGTTAATATTATTATTTAGTTTATTTATTTTTGTTTATTAAACACAAAAAAAAAGGAATGTCAATTCCTTTTTTTTGTTGTAGGGTGTGATGTGTAGGGTGGAGTAGGTGTAGGGCGGGATTTTCCATCCCCCCTACGACCCCCTAGGACAAGGACAGGGTCCTTGACCTGTGGAGCCTTTGGGAGTAAAAGCCAAGTTTAGTGCGTATGCACTTTAAACTTTTGTCTTTTGCTACTCGCAAAAGTCCAAAGGTTAGGCAGTGGTGTATGTTCCATATGTAGTTTGTACTGTGCGGGGGTGGTGAGAGTGTGTAGGGCGGGATTTTCCATCCCCCCTACGACCCCCTAGTACAAGGACAGGGTCCTTGACCTGTGGAGTTTGTGGAATAGTAAAAGCCAAGTTTTATGCGTTTACACTCAAAACTTTTGTCTTTTGCTCACCGCAAAAGTCCAAGTGTAAAGAAAAATTAGTTGTTCTATTTTTAGTAAGTTCAAAAAATTGATATTTAAAAAGATGTAATATTAGTAGTTTTATATATTTGTGATTGTTCGTATGAGTTTTGGAAAAAACTTAAATTTAGTGAATAAAGATTATTTTATTGTTAATTTTTGCGAAAGCAAAAAATAAAAAAATAAAAAGTTTTTATGTACTAACTAAATTTTGTGTGCTTTACTAAACTCCATAGGTCAAGGAAGATTTTCCTTGCCTAAGGGTTGCTAAGGGAACGGGTAGTTCCCTTAGATAAAAAACCACTCTTAGCACTCGCTAAAAATAGAATACAATACCACATTTACACTTGGACTTTTGCGAGAGCAAAAGACAAAAGTTTAAAGTGCAAACGCACTTAACTTTGCTTTTACACTTCAAAGGCTCCATAGGTCAAGGACCCTGTCCTTGCACTAGGGGTCATAGGGGGATGGGAAATCCCCCTGCAAAAAAAAGGGATTAACCCCTTTAGTAAGTTAGCACTTTGAAATTATGCTAATGAGTACATTTTGTTGGCGGATGATGCCGTATGTGATTAATAATATTGCCATATTGTAACATTTTGCTTCTGGTAATTTTTGCAAATGTACTAAGTTTTGTGTTATTATTGATAATAATTCTATCGTTTTGTTAAGATTATGTTTAAAATTGTTTTCTTTAAAATCTGGTAAATTATTCATATAAATTGGATTGCACTTGCACAAAACTTTAGTTATTGCGAGCATTGAAATGCCCAAAGTATCCAAATTGCTTTTTACTTCAACAAGTTGTTGCCTTGTGTGTGGGCAACTGCATTCTGATATTAGTTGAGCAACACAACTGCTTGCATAAATTATTTGTTGATATATTTTGCGTGCTAATTTTTCCGCACTTACTTTTTTGCAATCGAGTTTATTGTTGTTTTTGCACCCGCAGTTACTATTGCAATTGTTATTATTATTACAATTACCATTGTTGCAAGGACAATAGCGAGCATATCGCCTGCAAGGTTGGTCGCAAGGGCGTTGTATCTCATAATTTGCATAAAAGTTGCCAATATCAATTTGCTCGCAATCTTTCTGCCAAAATTTTGTTGCTTGCACTCGCTGACTTTCACTTAATAAACTTTGTACATCTATTGATTGATTTTCGCTTGAACAGTACTCAAAATCGTAACTGTTGCCAAATATTTTTTGTGGTATGTTCGGTTGCTTATATGTTGAAGTGTTGTATGTATTATTTTCGCTTAAATTATCAACAATTTTTGAAATAAATGTGTCGTTATTACCAAATAATTTGAGTTGTTGTGATTCATTGTTAATAGTAAAAGTGTTTAAATTATCGTTTTCAGTATTTGCTAAACTTAAAAAAGTAGTTTCATCACCAAATGGAGTATGCAATGTAAATGCATTTGAAACATCATTTAGTGTAAATGGTGTTTCATTATTTAGTGTTGAATAAGAAAATTTAAAAGTATCATCATTACCAAAATAATGTGAGTTTAAAGTACCGTTATTTAATGAAAAAGTGTCATTATTGCCATAATATTTAAATGTAGATTCGTTGCCAAACATAGTAATTACCATCCTAATGAAAAATTATATTTTGTTTTAATAAAAAGCGTTTATGAGTTTTCAGTATCTTGTAAATTATTATCTTTTTTATCTACTAAAGTTAATAACATTGCAAAATTTAGTATCCAAACAGTCAAATTGAGTGGTTGGTGAAAAAACATAAACCATTTAGCCATTGTTGCACTTGCAATAGTCAAATATGGGAAGCCTTTTACGCATAAATCTTTAATTTTATTCATAATACTCCTACAAATGTTTTATGCATAATAGTAAATTTTGTTACATAAAATATAATTTAAATTTAATAGTGAAAATTTAATTAAAAATTTTTTTTATTTTCACTTGGTAAATAAATGTAAATTTTTTATTAAATGTTTGTTAAATAATTTACTATATAACAAATAAAGCACTTTTTAAGATTAGCAACATTAAATAAAATAAAAATTAATTTTTATTATTTGCAAGCATTTAATAAAAATTAAATAAATGCAAGATAAAAATATTTGACTAAAAAAGTTGTTTTGTGATATACTAAAAATAGCGAGAAAAAGGAGTGCAAGATTATGAAAATACAAAAGAATAAAATGCTAGGGGGGGGGGGGGTAGATAGGACACTATCTACATCCAATAACAACACATATGAAAAAGATGGTGATTGTAAAAAAATAATAAATAATGGCAAA
>CALVZW010000066.1 GCA_944372675.1 uncultured Clostridia bacterium | reverse complement strand
CCGTTGTAATTTAATTGTAGCCCACTATCTAATGCTATTGACGGCGATTCTAAATCAAATGTTACCGAACCTACTGCTGTCTTGCTATCGCTAAGCATTGATAAACTTAAACTTAAAAATATTGCACAAATTAGCAAAAAGCCTATATGTAACCCTATAAGCAATTTTGTTGCATTATTATATTTTTTTGTAACTAAAGTAGTTTTGTCTTGATTATTATTGTTATTGGATGTAGATAGTGTCCTATCTACCCCCCCCCCCCCTAGCATTTTATTCTTTTGTTTTTTCATATTCTCGCACTCCTTTTTATCTCGCTATTTTTAGTATATCACATAATAACTTTTTTAGTCAAACAATTTTACACATATATTTTAATTATATAAATTTAAACAAATTGAAACTATAAAAAAAACTTAAATTTCAAATTTAAGTTTTTTAACTACATTATTCTTTTGTATTTTCTTTTTTTTTCTCTAAAATTTCGTTTATATTTTCTATTTTATTATTTATTGACTCAATTTTTCGGTTATACATTTTTATTTTTCTTAAATTTTCTCGTGGATAGTTACAGTGCATTGAATGTAAATCCGTTCTCCAAAAATGCAATTCATCTTTATATTTTTTTAAAAGTTTTAACAAATCTTCTTTTTCTTTTATCAATAAATTTTCATCTTTACGAGATTTTATATAATTTGCTAAAGTTGTTACCATTTTACCTTCCTTTTGTTGTAAAAAGATAATATCATAAAATTTTTATTTTGTCAATATGATTTATTAATTCATATTTTTTATTTTTATTAATTTCATTTTATTAATTTCTTTGAAAAAAGAATTTAGTGTAAAAAAAAACTGCAATAACATTGCAGTTTTTTTCTATTTTAATTTTTTAATTTCATCCATTAATTCATCTTTATTTCTAAAGCCAACTAATCTTTCAATTTCTTGACCTTCTTTATAGAAAATTATGGTTGGTATGCTCATTACACCATATTCGTTTGCTATGTCTATGGCTTGGTCAATATCAATTTTAGCCACTTGATAGCCGTCCGCTTCTTGTGCTATTTCTTCCATTATTGGTGCAAGCATTTTGCAAGGTGGACACCATTGTGCAAAAAAATCTACCACTGTCAATTCTTTTTGTTCAATAAATTCTTTAAAATTTTCGTCGTTAAGATGTTTTATTTCCATAATTTCTCCCTTTCGCTTTTCAAAATTTACATATTTATTTTTTGTAAGCAACAATATATTATACTATATTTTTTTAATAATATACAAATACTTTTACAAAATTTTCCTTTTTTATTTCTTTTTGCTATATTTTTTACAGCATTAAAGAATATATTTTGACAAATCGTATTTACTGAGTGTTGCTTTTAACTCATTATCAACATAATTTTTGTCAATTTTTACTTCGGTCATTGGGAATGAACCGTCGGCGTGGAATGATATTGATTCAAGTAGGTTTTCCATAATTGTATGAAGTCTTCTTGCTCCAATATTTTCACTTGTTTCATTTTCACGCACTGATATTTCGGCAATTTCATCAATTGCTGACTCGTCAAATACCAAATTAATATTATCAACTTTCAATAATTCGCTATATTGTTGTGTGATACTATTTTTTGTACTTGTTAATATATTTACAAAATCTTCCTTAGTTAAGTTTTGCAATTCAACTTGAATAGGGAATCTTCCTAACAATTCTGGTATTAAATCTTCAACCTTTGCAGTGTGGAATGCTCCGGCAGCAATAAACAAAATATAATCGGTTTTAATTGTTCCGTATTTTGTAGTTACTGTGCTACCTTCAACGATAGGTAAAATGTCGCGTTGCACACCTTCTCTTGAAACATCTGGCCCAGATTTTCCGTTGCCTTTTCCAGCAACTTTATCTATTTCATCAATAAATACGATACCTTCTTGTTCGCATCTTCTTATTGCTTCGGCACGCACTGTATCCATATCAATAAATTTGTTGCTTTCTTCGTTAACTAGATAATCTCTTGCAATTTTTACAGGCATTTTTTTGTGCTTTTTTCTTGGTGGGAAAATACCGCCAACGATATCTCCTAAATCCATTGCACCCATCCCCGGCATAATTTCAACTTGTTTTGGTGCTTCCGCTACATCAAGTTCAACAATAAAATCATCTAGTTTCCCATCAAGATAATCTTTTTCAATGCTAACTCGCAATGCTTCCTTATCTTCAACATTCTTTTCTTTTAATTTTTGTTCCAAAATTAAATTTACCATTTGTCGATTGACGATATTTAATGTTTTTTCTTTAACTTCTTCAAATTTTTCTTCTTTAACAAGTCTTATTGATGTTTCGGCTAAATCTCTTATGATACTTTCAACATCTCTGCCAACATATCCAACTTCGGTAAATTTTGTTGCTTCAACTTTAACAAAAGGTGCGTGAACAAGTTTAGCAAGTCGTCTTGCAATTTCAGTTTTACCAACACCAGTAGGCCCTTTTAAGATAATATTTTTAGGGGTTATATCTTCTCTTAATTCTTCGCTAAGTTGACTGCGACGATATCTGTTTCTTAAAGCAACGGCTACGGCTCTTTTTGCTTTTTCTTGTCCAATAATGTATTTATCTAATTCGTCAACTATTTGTTTTGGGGACATTTCCATAGGTTACACCTCCTCCACTGTAATATTATGATTTGTATATATGCAAATATCGGCTGCAATGTTTATTGCTTTTTCTGCAATTTCTCTTGCACCAAAATTTGTGTTGTTAGCAAGTGCTTTTGCTGCGGCGATTGCATAATTACTACCTGAGCCGATTGACAAAATGCCGTCATCTGGTTCAACAACTTCGCCAACTCCTGAAATTAATAACATAGTTTTAGCATCCGCTACAATCATTTGTGCTTCAAGACGACGCATTGCTTCATCCCTACGCCAAGTTTGTGCTAGTTCAACGGCACTTCGCATAAGGTTGCCTGAGTACTTTTGTAGCATTGACTCAAAACGGTCAATTAAAGTAAGTGCGTCCGCAACTCCACCTGCAAACCCTACTATAACTTGGTCATTATATATTCTACGAACTTTTTTTGCGTGTGCTTTTGCAACTATATTTTGTATTGTTGCTTGCCCATCACCAGCCATTGCTGTTTTGCCGTCTTTTTTGACTGCAATTATTGTTGTACTGTGTATTTGTTCCATAATTTCTCCTTAATATAAGTAGTATATCACAATTAAATTTTTTTTGCACTCTTTTATTGTTACTTAATTTTAAATTTATGCTTTTACTATTTTTAATAAAATACAATTTTTATAATAAACTGCATTTTTTATAATTATTTTTAATTTTTTATTTTTTTAATTTTTATTGATTTTACATTTTTTAAACTACAACTAATTTGCAAAGTTTTATTATTTTTACAAATAAAATTTAATTTTATTAATTTTTAAAAACTATTCATTTTTGTTAGTTTCATTAGTTTCACTTGTTGCAGTGTTTTCATTAAGCGGTTTATTTGAAATAAAGTCGCAATCTGGATAACCTGAACAACCGTAAAAATATCTCTTTTGCTTGTTAAGCCTACGAACTAATGATTTACCGCATTTTGGACAAACGCCATAGTTACCTTCATCAAGCGCTTTAATGTTTTTACAAGTTGGATAGTTAGAACATCCATAAAATTTACCAAATTTACCTGTTTTGATTAACATTTTTGCCCCGCATTTTTCACAAACAAGGTCAGTTTCAATATCTTCAACAGGTTCAACTTTAACTATTTTGTTATCATCGGTAATTTTGACATCCTTAGCAATGTTTTTACAAGTAGGATAATTAGAGCAAGACAAGAATTTACCAAATTTCCCTTCCCTAATCACCATTTTACTTCCGCATTTTTCGCAAATTTCATCAGTTTCAATAGGTGCTGATTTTAGACTTTCCGCCGTCTCCCCTGCAACTAGCAACTGCTGTTCAAAGTCTGTCCAAAATTCTTTCACTACATCTTGCCATACTAATTTGCCATCCGCTATTTCATCTAATTCTGTTTCCATTTCAGCAGTAAATGACAAACTCATTATGTTTTCAAAGTATTTTGTTAAAATATCGGTTACTTTAAAGCCTAATTCTGTTGGCTTAATATATTTTCCGTCCTTTTCGGTGTAATTGCGTGAAGCAATATTTGTTATGGTTGGAGTGTAGGTAGCAGGTCGCCCTATTCCTTTTTCTTCCATTGTTTTTACCAAACTTGCTTCAGTGTATCTTGCTGGCGGTTTAGTAAATTTTTGTTCGTCTTTGTAATTTAATGCTAAACACAAATCACCTTTTTCAAGATTTGGCATTTTTTCTTGTTCTTTGTCTTCTTCTTCGGTATATGATTTGTAAACTTTCATATAGCCAGCAAATTGCAATGCCTTACCTGTTGCTTTAAATTGAAATTTTTTGTCGGTATCAACTGTTTCTAAGTCGGCACTAACTGAATAGTATTTTGCCTTACTCATTTGACTAGCAATAAATCTTTCATAAATTAATTTATATAGTTTATAAACATCAGTTTCGACCTTATCTTTTATTGATTCGGGCGTACGATTAATGTTTACGGGTCTTATTGCTTCGTGTGCGTCTTGAGCATCTTTTTTTGTTTTATAAATGTTTGGTTTATCTGGATAATATTCAGCACCATAATTTTTAATAATATATTCCTTTGCCGCTGTTTGTGCTTGCGGTGCTACACGAGTTGAGTCGGTTCTTATATAAGTTACTAATGCCGATTTGCCTTCGCCTTTAATATCAACACCTTCATAAAGTTTTTGTGCAACACTTGTTGTCTTTTTAAGACTAAATCCTATTTTATTAAGTGCGTCTTGTTGCATTGAACTTGTTATATATGGTGGATTAGGATTTGAATATGTTTCACCCTTTTTAATATTGTAAACTTCATATTCTTTATCCTTAATATTTTCTAATAACCGTTGCATTTGTTCGGCATTTTTAATTTTTACCTTTTTACCGTCAACACTATTAAATGTTGCTTTAAATTCCATATCATCATTAGGAACATTTGGGTCAGCATTTTTCTTTTTCATTGTGGCTGTTAGTACCCAATATTCTTCGGGTTTAAAGTTGATTATTTCTCTTTCTCTATCCACAACAAGTTTTAGTGTTACCGATTGCACACGCCCAGCACTAAGTTTAGGTGCTACTTTTCTTGACAAAAACGGGGATAATTTATACCCCACCAATCTATCAAGTACTCTGCGTGCTTGTTGAGCATCAACTAAGTTAATATCTATTGCACGCGGATTTAATAACGCATACTTTACTGCATCTTCAGTAATTTCGTGAAATTCAATTCGACATTGCGAATTGACATCTAAGCCTAAAATGTATGCGATATGCCACGCTATTGCTTCACCTTCGCGGTCAGGGTCGGTTGCAAGCAAAATGCCATCTGCATTTTTGGCTTTTTGCAATAGTTCTTTTATGATTTTGTCCTTATCGGGCATATTTTTATATAATGGTTGAAAATTGTTTTTTATGTCTATACCAAATGAATGTTCAGGTAAATCTCTTATGTGTCCACCTGAAGCAAACACTTCATAGCCTTTACCTAGATATTTATTTACTGTTTCTCTCTTTCCAAAACCTTCGATTACTACTAAAATCATTTTTCCTCTTTTATTTAGAGCATTTTAAATTACTAAATACCATTTACTATTTAATTATGCTCAATTTATATAATAAAATATTATATTTCAATATTATAAATGACAACAACTAATTATACAAGCAATTTAACCATATTGTTGACAAATTTTTAAATTTTTAGTTTTTTAGCACAAACATATTGCCTGCTAATTTTTT
>CALVZW010000065.1 GCA_944372675.1 uncultured Clostridia bacterium | reverse complement strand
AAATGGTTAAGAAATGGAAATAACAAATCAACTAAAACAGTTTATTGAACACAGCAAAAACAAAATGACGGTGGGGGGATGTCAAATAGGACAAAAATTATTCTTAAGCGGATGTCTTAAGGAGTTTTTTGTCTATATCACAAATAGCAGTGAAAAATTAATGGAAATGCAAACGCAACTGCAAACACTATCTCGTAAGCCACAAATTATGCAATTTGTTGATTACCCTTTAACATACTCGTTGTTTAATGATTCGCAAAAATATAATACACTTGCAAATGTCGTTAACAAAGAATGTGATTGTTTACTTATTGATGTTAGATGTTTACAGCAAAAATATCCAGCCAAAGAAAAATACCTTAGTAATAGCATATCCATAAAAGTTGGCGACAACTTGGAAAGGGAAAGTTTAAATCTTGAGATGCTAGGGTATCAACGAGTTAGTAAAGTTGAAAAAATGGGGCAATATGCCATTCGTGGTGATATATTAGATATTTATGCAACAAGTGTAAGTGCAAGAATTAGTTTTTTTGATACCGAAGTTGAAAGTATAAAATTAATGAATTTTGAAGATAACATATCTATAAATACTGCAAATCAAATTTCAATTTCGCCTAACACTTTTATTTTTAAAAGTGATATTGATTTAATTAACCAAAAAATTAATTCATTACAAAGTGCAAATACTCCTGACGCTATTGCTAGTTTTGAAAGTATAAAAAGTATGATTACTGAAGAATTAAACAATTTATCACAAATAAATCGTTTAGAGTACTTAAATGGTTTTGTAAATAATAACTCAATTTTTGATTACCTTAATAATTATGTTATTATTGTCGATGAACCGCAAATGGTGTTAGATTCGTTGCAAAATCATATTGACAATCAAAATAAGCAAATAAAAGAACTTATTGACGGCGGTCAATTATATTTATCTTACAATGAAAACTTTTTTGATTTTAATAGTATAAAACAACAAATTGACAACTCAAATTCTATAATTTTTGACAATTTCACTTCAAAATGTGATATTGTTTTTGATTGTTCTGCAACACAAAACTATAAAAACAGACCTGAACTACTTATCTATGACATTAAATCGCTTTTAGAAAAAGATTATTCAATATCAATTTTTACAAACTCCGAAATTGATAAAAACTTTTTAGCGGAAATACTCAATAAACAACTAATTAAATTTGATGTTGTAAACGATATTGATAAATCATTTAAAAAAGGTGTAAAAATTGTCAACAAAACATTACCTTTTGGGTGTATATTAAATGGCGAAAAAATAGCATTACTTGCCTATGGCAATAATAAAACCGCCAAAAGCAGTAAAACATCTGTTGAAAAACCATTTTTTGAATTGCCACAAGAGGGCGACTATGTAGTACACGATTTTCACGGCATAGGGCTTTGTATGGGTATACAAAAAATGAAAATCAGCGGTTTTGTTCGTGATTACATTGTCATAAAGTACGACGGTAGCGATAAATTATATTTGCCTGTTGAAAATGCCGATTCAATTACAAAGTATATAGGACAAGAAAATCCTAAACTCAACAAAATTGGTGGGGCGGAATTTGAAAAGGCAAAAAGGCGAGTGCGTGAACAACTTGAAGTTATGGCTACCGATATGCTAAAAATTTATGCCGAAAGGGAAAAATCTTACGGGCATCAATACGAAGTTGACACCTTTGTTCAAAAGCAGTTTGAAGAATCGTTTGCCTATGATGAAACACCTGACCAACTAAAAGCAATAGCAGATATTAAAGCGGATATGCGTTCAAAAAAAATTATGGACAGATTAATTTGCGGAGATGTTGGCTATGGTAAAACTGAAGTTGCATTTCGTGCGTGTATGATTGCCATTGATAACAACAAGCAAGTTGTGTTGCTTGCTCCAACTACCATATTAAGCGAACAGCATTTTAAGTCCGCAAAATCTCGTTTTGAAGGCTTTGGTGTAAGAATTGCGGTGCTTAATAGATTTAAAACGACAAAAGAGCAAAACGAGATTTTGGAAAAATTGAAAAATGGTGAAATTGATTTGCTAATAGGAACGCAAAAAGTGTTATCCGATAAAATACAGTTTCACGATTTAGGGTTGCTAATTTGCGATGAAGAACAAAAGTTGGGTGTAAAAGACAAGGAAAAAATAAAGAAATTAAAACATAATATTGATGTATTGTCAATGTCGGCAACACCAATACCACGAACATTACATATGTCGTTGGTTGGTATTCGTGATATTTCAACCATTGCAACCGCACCAAAACTTCGAAAGAGTGTGCAAACCACAATTTGTGAATATAGTAGTTCATTAGTTAAAACGGTAATTGAAAGAGAACTTGAACGCAATGGACAAGTATTAATTGTCAAAAATAGGGTTGAAGGGCTTGAAGAATATGTTTTTAAGTTGAAAAATTTATTGCCAAACGCAAGAATTGCATACGCACACGGGCAAATGGATAAAGACAAACTTGAAAACACAATGAAAGATGTGTTTGATTGTAAAATTGATATTTTGGTTGCAACAACACTAATTGAAAACGGAATTGACTTACCAAACGCAAACACAATGATAGTTTTAAATGCCGATAAGTTTGGACTTAGTGCCTTATATCAACTGCGTGGACGAGTTGGCCGTTCAAGTGAGCAAGCATACGCCTACTTTACATTTGATGATTTTAAATCATTGAGTGAAGAAGGTGCTAAACGCTTGCAAGCAATGCAAGAATACACCGATTTAGGCAGTGGATTTAAAATTGCAATGCGAGATTTGGAGATTAGGGGTGCTGGAACAGTTTTAGGCGAAAAGCAAAGCGGACATCTTGAAAAAGTTGGATATGATATGTATTGTAAACTGCTTGAACAAGTAATTGCAATGCTAAAAGGCAAGGAAGAAATGCAAGCGGTGGAACTCAAAGTTGATGTTGATATTCAAGCTGAAATACCAAATTATTATATTAGCGATTCGCAAATAAAGATGGAAGTAATTGATAGAATAAGCAAAATTGAAAATAAAGATATGCTTAAAGTTGAGTTACAAAAACTATCTAACGAATTTGGTGCATTACCAAAACAAGTAGTAAACTTAGCAAAACTTGCAACTCTTAAAAATATATTTAAAAATTTGCAAGCAAAAAGTATAATTTTTAAAATCAATGGCAAAAATCAAATTGAATTCATAAATAAGCCAGCCTTACCTACAAAAATTGCAAAAATGGGGGAATTAGTTGAACAAAATGGCAGTTTCTTATTTAAATTGCCAACAAAAAGTGAATTTTCACAACAAATTGATGAACTTATAAATAATTCGTAAAATTATTATTCAAATGTTTGCTTTTTTTCAAAAGATTTGATATAATCATAACAACTTTTGCACAAAGAATTGTGCTTTAATTAAAAACAAAACGGAGAGATATTGTGAATAAATTAAGTTATATAGTACTTGCAGTTTTAATTTTGACAATGTCAGTTTTTAGTGGCTGTTCATTGGTAACATTAAATCAAGAAAAATATATGTCGCAAATCGTTGCAAGTGCATCAAATGATGATAAAACATATGAAGTTACTATGGAAGAGTTTTTAACATATTATTCTAACTATGCTTCAACTTACATTCAAAACGGTATGACAAACAGTGAGGCAACCGAAGCAATAGTTAATATGATTTTAAACCGCAAAATTTTTGTCGATTATCTCAAAAATTATGGAAGTAGTGATAATAATGTATATAAATTGACAAATGCCGATATTAACGATTGTTGGACAGAAGTTTATAATTATGTTTACGAACAACTAGATTCTTACGAAGCAGAAATTTACACCGATTGGGGACTTACACAAGATGAAGCAACTGAAGAAACTACTGAAGAAAATGAGTTTGTAGGACGAGAAGATTATGAACACGAATATATTTTAGTTAACGGACAACTACAAAAAGTTGAAAAAGAAGATAATGTTGATGAAAATGTAGCAATCAATCCTAATCCATTTACGCAATATTTTTGGCAAGAAAGCGAATCTTCACAAAAAGGATTTACAACTGTTGGTGCTGTTAAAACAAAAATAACAGAATTTAGCGACGGTATCCGTGAAGAAGAAATGAAAAGATTTATCAAAGACTTAACAAAGGCTGAAAGTTACAAGACTTTTGACGACAACACCGCTTGGGCAGTTTTTGAAAGAGAACTTGAAAGAGTTTACGAAATTCAAGAAGATAACAAATACATTGAAAAATACGAAGAAATTTTTAACGACAACTATTTAATTAGTGAAAACGACATTTTAGATTTGTTTAATTCAACAATAAAATCACAAAAAGAATTGTATGCAAATGATATTGAAGCATATAATAATGCAATGAAATCAGATAGTACAACAGTATATTATCATCCAACACAAGGCTGGTTTTATGTTTCACACCTATTAATTGGGTTTAATGATGAACAAACTGCACTCATTGACGAATGGGATGCACAAGTTAAAAAGGGCATAATCACTCAAGCAGAAAGAGATGCAAATGTTGAAACATTGAGAACACAATTAACAGCAACTGCTCGTGATAGCGAAGGCAATGAAACAAGTGTAGTAAAATCGGCACAAGAAATTTTAAACGAAGTTAATAGCACATTAGCAGTTTATGGAAACAATGCTGAGGCAAAAATTGACGCTTTTACCGATTTAATATATAAATACACAACAGAAAGTTCATTCTTAACTAGAGATTACGATTATGCAATACCATTTGACGAAGAATACGATTCAATGGTTGAAGAATTTGCAAACGCATCAAGAGAAGTCCAAAAACAAGGTTTAGGTAGTGTATCAGGACTTGTTTACACTGAATATGGTGCACATATAATAATGTTTACAGGTGTACCAGAAAATGTAAGCATAACAGGTGAAAATACTACATTACAAGATTTAGCGAATGTTAAATTAAAAAGTTCAAGCGACAAAAATATGTTAGATTTGTTTATTGAAAAAGTAACAAAAAATGATTATTCAACACAACAAACTATGATAATTGAACAACTTAGAGAAAATATGGATATTGTTATTAACAAAACTAAATTAAAAGATTATTACAAAAATTCATAAGTTTATTTAACAATGAAATAAAAAAATAGGTGATTAAGGTTGCCTATTTTTTTATATTATGCTATAATAATTAAAACAAAATTTCTATATTGGAGTTTACAAATGTTAAAAAGCATAAAAGTTGAAAATGTGGCACTTATTCAAGAAGAAAACATAGAGTTTTTTAGTGGGCTTAATGTGTTAAGTGGCGAAACAGGGGCGGGAAAAAGTATAATAATCAATGCTTTGTGTTTTGCATTAGGCTCAAGGGCTGATAAAACATTGATTAGAACAGGAGCAGATTACGCAAAAGTAACAGCGAATTTTGAAGTGAATTTGACGGATAAAATTAAAACTATACTTGAAGAACTTGATGTTGAACCAGAAGAAAATATTATTATTGTGCGTAAAATGTTTTTGGATGGTAAAGGTGATATTAAAGTTAATGGTGTACCTGTAACTCAATCAATGTTAAAAAAATTAACCGCTTGTTTAATTGATGTTTATGGGCAGTTTGAGCATACAGCATTTTTGGATGCAAAAAAACATTTGCAAGTTTTGGATGAATATGGCGGACAAGAAATAGCAAAAGTTTATGAAGAATATAAAGAACAGTATTTATTGCTTAACGATTTAAAAAGACAATTAAATGAATTAGGCGGAGATGAGCAAGAAAGGGCAAAAAAAATTGATTATTTACAATATCAAATAAATGAAATAAAAATGATAAATCCGCAATTAAATGAAGATGAAGAACTTAGCAACAAAAAAAATATAATGTTAAATGCGGAAAAACTTGCACAAGCATATAGCACCGCACAAATGGCATTAGACGGGGAAGAATATAGCGGAAG
>CALVZW010000064.1 GCA_944372675.1 uncultured Clostridia bacterium | reverse complement strand
GTTATCGAAACAGATGATGGCAGTTTACTAATGTAACAAAAAAAGTCAACTTTGTTGGCTTTTTTTGTTTGTCGTTTAGTGTGTGGTGTGATTGTAGGGGCATCCTTTTTTTTTGTAGGGCGGGATTTTCCATCCCCCCTACGACCCCCTAGGACAAGGGAAATGGCAAATTGTCAAATCAAGTGCAACACTTTTTAGAAATGAACTCAAGAGGGGAAAGGTAATCAAGACATTTACGAGGTCGAGAATTTATTAAATGTACTACTTCTAACAATTCTTCTTCTTTTATCTTTGAAAAATCTGTTCCTTTCGGATAAAAGAAGCGTAGTATTCCATTTGTATGTTCATTTAGTCCTCGCTGCCATGGCGAATGTGGGTCTGCAAAATATATTGTTGTCTCTAAATCTTCTTCTATACCTTTAAAGTCAGCAAATTCTGGTCCATTATCTAATGTTATACTATTTACTGGCATTTTTATTTCTAGCAGTTCAAATGCTCGCTTTATCGCTTTTCTTACTTCATTCATAGTTCTATTCGGTGATATTGCAGCCACTAACAATTTACTTTTTCTATCAACTTGTGTAACTAAACAATATTTACTTTTAGAACCAACTACTGTATCACCTTCCCAATCACCTAATCTTAGTTTATCATCCACTATTTTAGGGCGATCATGTATTGTGTGTTCTGGGTGTATTGTGGCGCAATTACTATTCTTTGACGGTTTTTTCTTGCCCCTTCTACGCAAGTGTGTTTTAGGAGTAATGTTAGAAAACAAACCTCTTTTTACTGCCAAATATATAGTAGAAAAAGAAATAGAATAACCTGCTTTTTTACAATGATTAGAAATAATTTCTGGAGACCAATATTTTTCTAAACCTTCTTTTATAATTGAATATAGATGTGAATTATTATTAATAATAAATTTACGGACAGAGTTTTTTCTTCTAATAATATAAAGAGTGGTTGCTCTCCAAAAATTGTATCTATTATAACTCTTGCTGAAATTTCTATTTACTTCACGGGAAATAGAAGAAGGACTTCTATTCAATAATTTTGCAATTTCTCGAAAACTTTTACCTTGACATAGGTAATTTTGTAGACAAATTCTTTCAGATAGTGTAAAATGAGTGTATGACAATATTCTTACCTCCATTAAAATGTTTTTGTGCTAACTACATTTTACTTATTTGTAAGAATATTGTCTATTTTTTTTTAGGTGTTGCACTTGATATTATAACATGCCAATCTCCCTTGACCTGTGGAGTTTGGTAAGTGCATAAAATTTAGTTGGTGCGTAAAAACTTTTTATTATTATTTTTATTTTTTGCTTTCGCAAAAATTAATAATAAAAATCTTTTGTCAACTAAATTGAAGCCATTTCCAAACTTCATACTCAAAAACACTTTAATTATTACTATTTTTCTAGCACAAACCACAAATAGAACAATAACATTTGTTTAACATTTGGACTTTTGCGAGAGCAAAAGACAAAGTTTTAAGTGTTAACGCACTTAAACTTGGCTTATGTTTCCCAAAGGCTCCACAGGTCAAGGACCCTGTCCTTGCACTAGGGGTGCAGGGGGATGGGAAATCCCCTTGCAAACAAGGGAACGGGTAGTTCTCTTAGATAAAAAAAAAGGAAATATAACATTTCCTTTTAATTAATAGATTTTTCGTCTTTTAAATCGGTTGTAGACTGATTATTAATTTTTGAATATTTATTCCATTTAACAAGGCCAATAACTGAGTAAAGAGTGTATGTTAAGTAAAGTATAAACATATAAGGGGCGGTGGTATCGCCTTCAATAGTTAAAAGTAGCCATTGGATACTTGAAACGGAATTTACAATTAAATAAGCATACCAGTTTTCAGTGTATCGAAGTGTTAAAAGCATTGTTCCAACAATGCACATAATCGAAATGAGAGCATCTAAGTATGGAAGCCTTTGTCCGTTAATAGCACTTAAAATAAAGTAAAGTGCAATGTAGGAAACTATTATTATAGGCACAAAAATGTAATATTGTTTAGCCTTTAATTTTTTAATTGTAACAACTGAGTTAGTTGCGTTAGGGGTTAAATGCTGTTTTTTGTAGTTTTGAAGCCAAAGTATTATGCCGACAATTTGCATAGGTGCAAAGTAAGCAAAGTTTACAATCATTTCTCCGTAAATGTGTGCATTAAGACAAACGATTCCGTATGCTATTGGCTGATAAAAACCAAGTATGAATATCCAAAAACTGCAACGACTAGCAAACACTACATATAAAAATCCAACTAATGATAATGTGTAGTTAAAAATTGCCGTACCCACTTTTGTTTCTGTAAAAATTGTTAGTAGTAATTGTGCAAGAGTCATACAACCAATTATCGTCCATTCGTACCACTTAAAATCTTTTAAAAATGATAGCGAAAATAACTCTTTAATTACATTTTTTTTGCCTTTTTTTAATTCATTTTGAGTTAAAGTGGCATTGTTTTGTTCTTTTATTTTCTCCATAAAATCACCTTTTCTTAATTTTTTTTAATGCTTAATATTTAGCATTTTTTTTTTGTTACAAAGAAAAAGTAAATTTTTCACATATTTATTAATTAGTAAACAATGCACACAAGCCCAATTAATAAATATGCTAAAAACATAAAATTAAGTTACAACCGATTTAACTTAATTTTAGTTTTGGAAATACAGTTGCTTTGTAACTTGACAATTATAACTGTTTGTACTATCATTGTCAAGAATAAAAGAAAAAAAATCAATGAAATATAAAATATTTGTCACAATTTACAAAACTTTGTATGTGCTTATTGTTATTTTGGAAGTTCTATTAAATTAAAATAGTAAAATAAAATTTTATATTAAAGTGATGTAGTTATGAAATTTTAAAAATTTTAAACAAAAAACCAAATAAACTACAAAAATCTTTAAATAAAAAAATTGTTATTGCTAAAAATAAAATATAAATATCACATTAATATATGCGTTTTAGATAAGTAAATTATAGTAAACAAATGCTTGATTTTTTTTGTTAAAAATTATATAATGAACATATAATAAAAAAAAGGAGAAAATAATATGAGTATAGGTGGAATAATAGCATTAGCAGTTGTTGCTTTACTTGTGGTTATTATTGTTGCGTGGATAATTGTTACTTATAACAAATTTATTAGAATGCGTAATAATATTGACGAAAGTTTTTCAACAATGGATGTTTACCTTAAAAAAAGATTTGACTTAATACCGAATTTGGTAGCAACAGTCAAAGGTTATGCAAAGCACGAAGCAGAAGCACTTGAAAAAACAATTGCAGCAAGAAATATGGCTCAAGCATCAGGTGATATTACAAAACAATTACAAGCAGAAGGGGCAATTAGTGGAGCATTAAAAAGTTTGTTTGCCGTATCGGAAGCATATCCCGATTTAAAAGCAAACACCAACTTTTTAGATTTACAAGCAAAATTGAGTACTCTTGAAGAAGAAATCGCAAACTCTCGTAAATATTATAATGGTGTTGTTAAAATTTACAATACAACACGCGAAGTTTTCCCTTCAAACATTATTGCTGGTATGTTTAAGTTTGAAAAACGACCATTATATGAAGTGTCGGATGTTGAACAAAGAGAAAATGTTAAAGTTGAATTTTAGTTATTAAAATATTTAAAAAATATTTAATATAGTTGTATTTATATGTTTTGTTTATTTGAAATTAAATAATAAAAAACACAATTTAATTGTGAATTTGTGGAAAACTAAATTTTAAAATTAAAATATAAGTTAGTAAATTAAACTTAAATTACATAATGATTAAAATTTAATTTTTATTATGTTTAATTTTATTAGTGTTTTATATTTATTAAAATTAAAATGCAATTTTTGCTAAAATTGTAAAGGGGTTATAAATAAATTAATAATCATTAAAAATTAAATTTTAAGAGTTAAATGATAAAAATAACAATTTAACTGCTAAAAAATGTAGTTTTCATAGCAAAAATATCTATTATTGCAGTAATTTATCTAGGTTTAAATTTAAATAAATATTTTGTATAAGAAATTTAGTTATGTAATAAAAAATGCAAATATAAAAAGGGAATTAATATGACAAAAACGAAAAAACTAGGCTTACTAGTTTTTTGTATAATATGTTTTGCCATACCGATGTTGTTTGCTGGTTGTGGTGATACAAACACTACACCGACAACAAATTATACATTACACAATTACAGTGTATCAGCAACGGTACACGATAACGGCAAAATTGATATACAAGAAACTTTTACAGTTGCCTACAACACAAGTAGTTTGCACGGAGTGTCAAGATATATACCGCTTAATATGAAAGCATATTACGACAGAGAAAGCGGTATAACAACAAAAAATTATAAAGTTGAAATTGAAAATGCAGAAGTAACTTATGGTAAATGTGCTGAAAAGGGCAAAAACGGTGATTATTATGTGTTTATGCTTGGTGATGCTTACAATTATGTTAGTCCGTCGCAACGCGATACTTATTCAATAAAATATACTTTAATTATGCCAGATGATAGGCTTGGTGATATGGATGTGTTTTATTACAACATTTTGCCATTTGATTGGGATACTTCAATAACAAACGCAAGTTTTGAAATTAATTTTAATTTTGACATAACGAGTGAAGAACTTTATGATAAAACTGTGGTATATTTTGGAGATGCTGGGACAACTGAAGTTTTGGGTGATGATGCTGTTTCATTTGAAGATAGTAAAATAAGCGGGACTATTAGTTATATTAAAGCATTTAATGGGGTAACAGTTTATACTGAGTTTAGCGAAGGAGCATTAGGCAACAAATCACCAATTTATGCCATAGTTGGCGGGGTTGGTATTGCGGTTGTAATTTTGTTAGCAGTTGCAATGTTTTTCTATTACAAAAAGAAGAAGATTATTCGAGATTTAGTGCCAACTGTTGAATTTAAAGCACCCGAAGGCTTAACTCCTGCCGAATCTGGTTTGATAATTGATGGCAAGGTTGACAATCGTGATTTAGTGTCAATGATAATTTACTGGGCAAGTCGTGGTTATTTACAAATAATTGAAAATGACAAGGAAATTCATTTGAAAAAAACAAAGCCACTTGATGACACTTTTAAAAGTTATGAAAAAACTTTGTTTAACTGCATATTTAAAAGCGGTGAATTAGTCAATATTAAAGATATTAACGGACTTGGCGAAAATTTGTTGGTTGCAAAAGCACAGTTAAAAAAGGACATAAAACACTTAAACTATGAGCCGACAACAAAGAACGCAAGGGCAATGATAAATTTTGTTGCAAGTTTAATACCAGCACTAATATTAGCATTAATGCTTTATTTAGTCGCAATGCCTTTGTGGTATGTTTATGCGTTAATTGATTTCTTTGCTTTGGTTGGGGTTACAACTTTATATGATTATGCCATTGACAAAGAGTTTTACCATAAAAAAGGTTTGACGATATTTTACAAAGTTTTGTGCGGTTTGCTTGTTTTGGCGATAATCATATTATATATGG
The DNA here is from genome assembly GCA_944372675.1 of uncultured Clostridia bacterium. GTDB lineage: Bacteria > Bacillota > Clostridia > Christensenellales > UBA1242 > CAKVOD01. Next base: position 538 of record CALVZW010000064.1, on the reverse strand, counting down.
TGTTTGCATTTGAGATATATGCGGACAAATGTTTACTAATAATATTTGCTCATATTTTTGCATTTTACTTAACATACTTAGGCGGTGAAGTTTTATCACGAACGGAAGTAAGCAATAGTCGTTTGGGCAAGATTATTGGACTTAAAAACTTTATATTAGTAACTGAAAAAGACAAAATGGAAATGTTAGTTAAGGACAATCCAAAAAGTTTTTATGACATTTTACCTTATGCTTATGTATTGAATGTAACTGATGTTTACTGCGAAAAGTTTAAAGATGTTAAACTTGTTATGCCGGAATGGTATTTATCTAATGAGTTGACGGCGGACACTTTTACAACTCTTTACTTTATGTCGCTTTTAAATGCAAGTTTAAATAACACTTATTCAATTTTACTAAATGCAACCAACAATGTTATAATGCAGAACTTAGCCAGTGCTGCTGGCGAAATTGGTCGCAGTAGCGGAAGCGGTGGCGGTCGTTCCGGCGGTGGCTTCGGCGGTGGCGGTTTCGGCGGCGGTGGCGGTCGCGGTTGGTA
>CALVZW010000063.1 GCA_944372675.1 uncultured Clostridia bacterium | reverse complement strand
GGTAAAGATTAAAAAAATAAAATTAAGATAAAACTGTAAAAAGTTTGCAGATAAAAAATAAATAAAATAAAAAATTTAACCAACATTAACAAAGTAAACCAACATTAACAAAGTAAGACAAAAATAAAAAAAAAAAAAGCAAAAAGAAATAAAAAAAGTAAAAAAAATTATAAAGGGAAACAAAAAATGCAAATAGGGACGGCGGATGAGCACTTTAAATATATAGCAAAAAAAGAATATGTAAAAAATAATGAAGTTGTTGTTGACGATTTATTTATATTAAGTCTTGAAAATTGTAAAAAATCACAATTAAAATTTTGTTTGTATTGTGAAGAACTTATACAATCTGAGCAAGCACAAAGTATTTTAACATATTACAAGTCTGCTTGTGAAACTTTTAAAGTGTCATTAAAATTGTTTAATCGATTAGCAAGTAAAGAAAATTGTGCTGGTATATTAGTTTGTTGTAAAATAAATGCTTTACCAATAAAGAGTAAAGAGCCATTAATATTAGTATGCGATGGGTTAGAGATATCTGGCAATATCGGCACAATATTTAGAACTTGTGAAGCAGTTGCTGTTGATTTAATTTTGTTTACAAACATTAATGCAAAAATTAATGATGACAAAGTGGTAAGGGCAAGTAGGGGAATGATATTCAATGTCCCATATGTTGTAATTGATGACTTAAAAAGTGCAAATGAATATTTAAATAAATTTAATGCAAGAAAAATTATTTGTGAACCTGAAGAAGGGAAAGACTTTAAAGAAATAGACTACAATGGTAGTGTAGCATTAATAGTTGGGTCGGAACGATATGGGGTAAATGAATATTGGTTTACGCAAAATTGTGAAAAACTTAAAATACCAATGTTTGGGCAAATGGATAGTTTAAATGTTGGGGTGGCAACTTCTTTAATACTTTATGAAGCAAAATATAATAGAAACAAAAAATAATAAACATTATTACTAGATTATATTTTTTAAGCAACACTATTGAGGTTTTTAGTGTTGCATTTTAGTTTGCAATTTTTTATATGCAAATTAATTAAAACCTAGTTTGTTAATTGTCCCATTTTTTAATTGATATACATTGTCAAAATATTTGTAGTCGTTTATTTTGTGTGCAATAACAAAAATTGTTTTATTTTGTTTTAATGAATTTAATGTTTCAAATAATTTAATTTGATTGTTTAAATCTAAAGCACTTGTTGGTTCATCTAATAACAAAATTTTGCTGTCTTTTAAAAATGCTCTTGCAATTTCAATGCGTTGTTTTTGACCACCGCTTAAATTTGTTCCGTTTTCTGCTATGATTGTATTATAACCATTTTCAAATGAAAGAATTTCATTATGAATGTTTGCTAATTTACAAGCATTTTCTATTTCTTCTTGAGTTGCACTAGGTTTTACAATTTTTAAATTGTTAAGTATTGTGTCGTTAAATATAAATGGGTCTTGGTTAACTAAACTAACATTTTTTTTGAAAACATATTCATCAATTTCATTAATGTCAATTTTATCATAAAATATTGTTTCATTTTCAGTTTCATAAAGTTTTGATAGTAACATAAATAATGTTGATTTTCCACTTCCAGAATTTCCGATTAAAACATTTAGTGTATTTGGATGTATTGTTAAATTTATCTTATTTAAAATATTTGTTTCATTGTAGCAAAAGGTTAAATTTTTTATTTCAATTGTGCCTAATGAGATTACTTGTTTATTAATTCCAAATTTTTCTTTCTTTGGATTATTAATAATTTCCAATATTCTTTTTGCATAATATTCGCCGTTCACATAATATCCTTTAACCTTTGAAAAGAAACCAATGGTATCGTACATTAAACTTTTGTAGTTGAAGATTAATAATAATGTAACAATTTCAATTTGTCCTGTTGGCAATAGCCATAACATACAAATAAAAACCAAAATAGAATCTATTATCCATTGTAAATAAGTGGCAAATCGTGATATAAGTTCAAAAGTTGTATTTTTTTTATAAACACTTTTAAGTAAATTATCGTTAGATATTTCCATTTTGTCATTTATCGCTGATTTTAGACCAAAACTTTTAATATCTTTCATTCCATATATAATTTCATTAAATTCAGTGTTAACTTTTTCAGTTTCTTTTTTAACCAATTTTAAATTTTTAAGGTCAATATTTACTTTTATACTTTCAATAATAAATAGTAAAGAAATTCCAATTGTAAAAAACAGTCCACATTCCCAACTGAAAAAATAAATCATTACTAAAAATGCAAAATTTGTTAAAAGGTCTACAACTGCTCCAGAAACATTACTTAAAAAGTTGCTAATTTCATTAACATCGTCATTTATTCTTTCTAAGTAATATCCTGTTTTATTTTCTTTTATTGAAATATATTTTGTGCTAAGTAAATTTTTAATAATGTCTTTTTTTATGTCAAAAGCCACTTTTTTAGAAAGTAGAAAAGCAAATTTACTCCATAAAAACCAATTAATATGATGTATTGTAACTGCAATTAAAATAAAAATTGTAAATTTAATTGCCACATCAACTAATTCGTTGGTTATTCCTATAAGTTGTTCACTCATAAGATATGATAAAAAAACTCCTGTTGCACTGGCAATAAACATTACAGTGAGCAGTGCAATAATTATTTTTAAGTGCTTTTTGTAATAAGGTTTAAAAGCACGCAAATTTTTAAATCTTTTAAAAAACATATTCATTCTCCTTAAATTTTATTTCGGCAAAAATATAAAATTAAGGAACTTTTATCTATGTAAAATTAAAAAAGTCCACTGTGAAAAGTGAACTTTATCTACAAATATTAAAAAATTATGATAATTAATATTAAAATTAATCAATAAATAGATAAAACTCACTAATTTTATATGTACTTAACACATAAAACTAGCCGAGCCGTTTTATGTGCTTATTTATTTCTTAATTTTAAAATTACAATCATATTTTTCTCCTTTATTAAATTTATGGTATCACAGATTTAGAAAAATGTCAATATGAATTTTAAATATTTTTACAATTTTTAAATTTAAACTGAAATTTAAAAAATATTTATGAAAATATATTTTATTATTTAAATATTAATTTATTGTTGTAATAAATTTTTACAATTTGTGGAAATACATTTTGTCTTCAATTTCATCAATTATCTTTGCCATAGTTTGAACTACTAAAACGGGGTTAATTCCTGAAGCGGTTTCACCTGAAAGCATTGTTGCATTGGTTTCTTGATAAATTGCTGTTGCAACATCGCTAACTTCGGCACGAGTAGGGCGGGTGGAATTTGTCATACTTTCAAGCATTTCTGTTGCTACAATGCAAAATTTTCTTTTTACATTGCAAAGCGAAATTAATCTTTTTTGTATTGGCGGAATTTTTTCAAGCGGTATTTCAACCCCTAAATCACCGCGTGCAACCATAATACCATCGCAAACATTGAGTATTTGTTCGGCATTTTCAACACCTTTTGCATTTTCAATTTTTGCAATTAAACTAATATTACCGCCGTCATTTTCGTCTAAAAATCTTTTGACATCAATTACATTTTGTGGATAACTTACAAATGACAACGCTATAAAATCGGCTTTATTTTTTATTGCAAAAAGTAAGTCCTTTTTATCTGCATCAGATAAGTAAGGAGTGTTAGGGACAACATTTGGTATGTTTAAACTTTTATTATTAGATAATTTACCGCCAAATAGTACTTTACATTTAATGTCTGTTTTTGTAAGTTCAACAACTTCAAATACAAGCATACCATTGTTTGCATAAATTTTGTCGCCTACTTTTACTTCGTTTATTAATTCCTTATATTTTAAACTCACTTTTTGTTGGTCGCCTAGGATATCTAAAGTTGTAAAAGTAAAAATGTCATCAAAGTTTAAAATGATGTAATCATTTTTAAATTTATCAATTCTTATTTCAGGGCCTTTGGTATCTATTAAAAGTTTTAAACCTTTGTTATCTCGCAAATTGGTTAATTTATCTATTAGTTTTTGGTGCGATTCCAAAGTGCCGTGACTCATATTGAGCCTTGCAATATTCATTCCGCTTTCATACATTTTATTTAATGTTTCAACATTATCACAAGCGGGTCCTAATGTACATATTATTTTTGTTATTCTTGCCATAATAAAAGTATTATACATTATTTTGAAAAAAATACCAAATATTTTATTTAGTATTTCTTTAAGTTAAGTTTGCTTTTTAATAAAAGTTATCTTTAATAGTATATTTTACATTTTTTGTGTTTTAAAATGAACTTTCTTTTTCCTAATAAAATTAATTAGTTATAAAGTAAATTAAAATAAATAAATTTAATTGACTAGATAAATGTATATTTAAATAAGTTATAAAATAATTTGTTTAAAGCATTTTTCACATTAAGTAAAAAAAATTAAAAGATAAAATTAAATTTATAAAATTAATTTAAAGTTTTGAATGCAAGTATTGTTAATTTAAAACAAAATCTTTATTTGTTGCAAAAAATACTGTGCGTTCTTCGTCGGTTTGTCCGCCGTGTGCTAATCCTAATCCGCCGTGGTCAACTGCAAGTACTATTAGCCAATCTTCTTCACTGTATGTGGGGCGTGCATAAATTGCTTGTATTAATTCGTATGCCATAGTGTCGGCTTGTAAAACAGTTTGTACATATTCTTTTGAATTATTTGAAAAACCAAATTGATGGCCTATTGCATCACTATCTTTATATATAGCAAAAATGAAGTCTCTTTCAAGTGGATTGCCAACTTCAACGCATTGAAGTAAATATTCTTGCATTTGAGTATCGTTATCGACATAGTGTATTTTCATATCTAAATTATGTTCGGTTGCGTATTGTAAATCTACATTAAATGCCTTGTCAATGTGCGAACGATATGCAACTGTAAAGAGTGAACGCATATTGTAGTTTTCGGTTGATTTTAAAATTGTAGTTTTAACTTCGGCTTTTTTATAATCTCCGTTTTTCTGCACACCATTTACATTTCCCCAAGTTCCAGTGGCTAAAGTAGTCCAACCTGGAGCGGTTGAAGTGTTTTGTTGAGTGTCTGTTCCTTTTTCACCGCCAGCATATGCTAGATAAAGATGCCCAATATCTTTAATGTGAGCAAAAGCACTATTTGTTTTATCTTGTGTTAAATTGTTTGCACCATTTTCATCTTTTAAAATGTTAAGTAAAATGTCGGCACGAAGTGCATCAAAACCTAAAAATGCAACTTTTTTAGTTTTTTCGGTTTCAGTATTTAAAAAATCATTTACAAATTGTCCTATTTGTGGTTGTGCTACCATTGTGTTAATATCATTTTCCCAAAATGAATATTCGTTTACATTTTTTAAGTAGTCTTTTGAAGACGAAGGAAACACATATAACAAAATACCTGTTGTTAAAATAATGAATACTAATAATGTGCTAATTATTAAAGTGGTTCTACTTTTCATTTGTTGCTCCTTGTGTAGATTATACCATAAAAAGATAAATTTGGTATTTATTTGTTATGTTATAACAATAAAATTTAATATTAATAAAATATTTTTTTATTTCTTATTATATACTATCATTTTTTTGTTTTCTATCTTTTAAAATTTTATTTACTTCGTTGAGTTAATTTGCAAGTGATGTAAAAAATGTTAGATTAACATAATAAAAGTTTTTTACATATTTTGAATTGGAGGGCAAAAATGTTATTTTATGAGGATTGCAATTGCTGTTGCAATTGCGTGCAAAGGAAATATTATGTAACACAAATCGTAAAGGGTGCAACAGGTAGCACGGGAGCAACGGGAGCAACCGGCGCAACGGGTCAAGTCGGAGCAACGGGTCAAGCGGGAGCAACTCCAAGAATAGGAATAAATGGAAATTGGTTTATTGAAGGAGTTGATACGGGCTTGCCTTCACAAGGTGTAACAGGAGCAACAGGAAATACTGGTTCAACAGGCGTAACGGGTGCAACAGGAAGTACAGGAGCAACAGGAGAAAAAGGTGCGACAGGGGCAACTGGCGCGACAGGAAGTACGGGGGCTACGGGAAATACTGGAGCAACTGGGGCAACCGGAGCAACC
>CALVZW010000062.1 GCA_944372675.1 uncultured Clostridia bacterium | reverse complement strand
TTTCTAATTACAAAAAAACAAACAAAAAATTGTTTGTTTTTTCTTATGTAAATATAATTATTTTAAAATGCACGCCTTAATAAATAAGAATTTTAACTTTTATAAAAAAATTTTCAATTAATAGTTATTCTTAAAAAAATTATAAATAATAAAATGGTTGTTCAAAATGAATTTATTTTTTTTAAAAAAGCATAAAAATAATTTAATTAAAATAACATATTTTATTAAATGGCAAAATCTTTTATTCAGTAATAATTAGTTGTTGTCCTATGAAAAGTGGTGCAACTATGTTGTTATCCAATTTTAGTTTATCCACATTTACACCATACTTGTTAGCAATTTCATTAATTGTTTCAAGCGGTCTAACAGTGTGAATGGCTTTTGCTTTAAAAGGTATTATAACATAGTCGCCTTCTTCAACTTGAGTTATATTATTGTTTGCAGTACTTAATATTTTTGTTGTCAAATTATATCTTTCTGCAATTTTTGATAATGTATCATTGTAACCTACTTTAACAATTAATTTATTCATATAATTTCACCTAAAATATTATATGCTATCTTTTAGTTTTTAGTCCATTGTAAGTAGTATTTTATTCTTTAAAATTGTCTAAATATAACTGGTACACTTGATTTTTAACCACACCATATTTTTTCGCTGTTTCTTTAATAGCATCTTTATAATCAAGTACATCTAATTTAATTTTTAAATAATCAATCATTGGCATTTTTGTTGGTTCAAGTTTTACACCATCAACAACAATAGCAAATTCTCCCTTCACATTATCTAAATTTATTTTACTAAGTTTACCCCTTAAAACTGATTCATATAGTTTTGTAAGTTCTCTAACTACAACACAATCTCTATCGCCTAAATTTTCAACAAGATATTTAATATCTTTTTCAATATTATGAACACTGCTATAAAATATTAAAGGGCATTCTAAATTTTTTACTTTTTCAATTTGCTGTTGCTTTTCCTTTGCTTTTTCTTTCAAAAATCCTACAAAATAAAAATTTTCAGTATTAAATCCGCTAAATATTAATGCATTAATGCAAGCACAAGCACCAGATACAACGGTAAACTCAATGTCATTTTCAATCATTGCCCTTGATAGTCTTAACCCTGGGTCGCTAATGCAAGGCATACCAGCATCAGATATGTAAGCAATTTTTTTGCCATTCATTAACTTTTCTATGCACTCATTAACTTTTTTCTCATCACTATATTTATGAAAAGATTGTAAAGGTTTATTTATTTTAAAATGATTTAACAATGGCTTTGAATGAATTGTATCTTCACACCAAATTTCGTCAACCGAATTTAATATGTCAACCGCCCTAAAAGTCATTTCATCAAAATTCCCTATTGGTGTTCCTACAAAATAAAACTGATATTCCCTACTATCCATATTTCACCTACAAAAAAATTATCCATATTTTTTAAAATATAACTTTTTATTTTAGTAATACTTTTGCTATAAAATTTGTTGAACACTTAACCAATCAAAAAACATTTTAAAAAAATTAGTTATCCACAAATCAACACTCTTTGTAAACACTAAATTCCACTCCTTCTTTTGCCCCCTTGACTGCCTTAACTAAACAAAGACGCCACCTTTTACCGCCAGTAACAAATTGCACTGTTTTTATTTTTAAATCGTATTTACTTAATGTATTTGCTATTTCAAACAATCTTTCGCTTTTACACAAAAAATAAAATTGACCGCCAAATTTAAGTGCTAACCCTGCAACTTTTGCAATTTCATCAAAGTTTGTAGTAATTTCCGCCCTAGCAATCATTTCACTTTCATTTTGCTTTTTAAATCCAGAACAATCTTTTTCGTATGGTGGATTACATATAACAACATCCATTGACGCCTTTTCTATGTAATTAAATATGTTTTTTAAATCATCATTTATAGCATAAAAAACATCTTGCAAATTATTTGCTTCAATGTTTTTCTTTAAAAGTTCGTACAAAATTTGTTGCAATTCAACTAAAACAAAACTGCCCCTACCACTATCTCCTTTTTGCTCGTTTTCAGCAAATTTATGTAGCGATATAATTCCACAACCAGCACACAATTCAAGTATTTTGCCACTATTTTTGCAATTTACAAACTTACTTAATCGCACACTGTCGCTTGTAAAACAATATGCATTTTTATTTTGATAAACTTTGTAATCACCTATTAGCAAACTATCTTCTCTAATATCGTCCATTATTTCCCCATATTTAAATGTTGTCATTTTTTTTAACAATGCAATCAGCACACTCACATTTAATAATTTCATAACCCTTAGGCAAGTTGTCATTGCATTGTGCTAATTCTTCCAAAGTGTAATCTTTAATAATTTTTTCTTCATCACTTTGTATTTCCACTCTAACAAGTTTTTTTATTAAATGATTAAAATGTACAACACCTTTTAATCCATCTGGCAAATTTACAACTTCACCAACTTTTGGCATATTTTTTAATGCTTCAATATAATCTTTGTTTTCATATCCTAAACAACAAAGTAATTTCCCGCAAAAACCATTTACCTTATTAGGATTAAGTGCTATATTTTGATTTTTCGCCATTTTTATTGCAACTTGTCCAAAATCTTCAAGAAAACTAGAACAACAACAAACACGACCGCAAATGCCAACACCCCCTAACATAGCAACTTCTTCTCGTTCGGTAATTTGACGCATTTCAATTCTTGTTCGTGAAAATTCACCTGCTAATTTTTTGACTAAATCGCGAAAATCTACTCTATTGTTCGAAGTAAAGTAAAATATAATTTTTGTTGAATCGTTATTAACATATACTTTTTTTAAACTCATATCTAGTTTTAAAGTTTTTATATGTTCATTGCAAAGCCTTGTTGCTTTTTGTTCTTTAGCACCATTAAATTTTTCGTTTTCCAATTCTTCATTTGTTGCCTTGTGTAATATTTGAAAAACACTTTGCCTATTTAAGTCATTCACGACAGCAACAATATTCACTAAATGCTTTCCGTTGTCATCTTGCACCGCTACAACATCACCGATTTTGTAATTTTCATCATCCACACTGTCAGCAACTTTCGCTATAATTGTGTAGTCCGATTTTACCGCATACTTTCCCATTTTTCACCTACATTAATATTTTACAATTATTTTGTAATTTTACCTTTTTTATATGTATTTTTGCGCAATTATTTTTACCCATTTTTTCCTAAACACTTGCATTTTACTTACAATTTTAAAATTATTTTAATTAACTATTTTCAATACTTTTCATATAAAAAATTAACTCATTTGTTATTTAAAACATTTGTTATAAATTTTATATGAAAAATAACAAATATGTAAATTTATTTATATGTTTAAAAATACATATGTTTTTAATTAAATATGTATAATTTTACATATTTTAAATTACTCCCTGTAAATTTTACAATAATTTACACTTACAAGTTTGAATTAAAATTTCATCAATAACAAAAGTTGAATTGCAAAATCTATCAATCATTTCCAAAATTTTGATTAATTTTTCTTGTAGTTCAATAATTCCATCATACGAAAATTTATCGCAAAGTAAATTAAAATTTAAAATTGAATATTCACTTTTATTCAAAATTTTTATTTTCAAAATTTCTTGCAAAACATCCGCATAAATTTGAACAAATTTAATTAAATAATTTTTGTATTTTGTAATTTTTATTGTATAACTTAAAATATCTTTTGAAGATTTACAATTATTAATAATATCAAAACACAAATCAACCATATCAACTATATCAACATTTTTTAGTGCTTCTTCAATTCTTCCAAGTTCCCCCCTACCATAAAATTTTGCAACCTCCATAGTTTTAGCATCAACAGTATGTTCACTCAACAAAATATTTAAAGCATTTTCGCTTAACTGTTCCAATTCCAAAATTTGACATCGTGATTTAATTGTTGGCAAAATTCCGTCTTCTTTTTCACTGCACAATAAAAAGTAAACATCATTTGGCGTTTCTTCCAAAGTTTTTAACAACTTGTTTTGTGCTTGAGTTGTTGCAGACGAAAAATCTTCGAGTATAAAAACTTTACAAGATGCTTCCATAGGGAAATAATTTAACCTTTCAAGGACAAATTCAACATCTTCAACCTTAAGTATTCCACTTTTTGGCAAAAAGAAAACATCGGGATGAATATGTTTAATAATATTTTGCTTAATAATTTCATCTTCATCATTACAAATAAGTAAACTAGCAAAAACTACTGAAAAAATTTCTCTTGACATTTTATCAGGAGTAATTAATAAACTACTGTGTGCTAAGTTACCCTTTTTGTAATCGGCTAAAACTTTGTTATATGTTTTTGTTGTTTTAATAATATCATATTTATCCATATTTTTCACTCTAATTTAAAAATTAAAATACCTTACACCAAAATTACAATACTATAACTTTAAATATTACTTTGCAATTTTAATATAATGTTCATTTAATTTTATCAAAATTCAACAAAAAAAGCAATCATACCCGCAAACTTTCAAAAATTTGCCAATATTTTGCTTAAAATTTGTTTTATTTTTTTCTTAATTATTTACTATTACACTAATAATTTATAATACATTAGGTTATTAGAAATTTAAAAATTACAATTTAATATAATTATAATTTAGGTTCGTTTTTCAACTCTTGTTTTATTTCATCAATTTGATTATGTTTATATTTTTTCTTTAAATAAAGTTTTTGTTTTTTTAAATTTAAATAATGACTTAACTGATTCGCCGTCTTTTTGGTATGCTCATCTAAAATTTGCTTTTCAGCCTCATTTAATTCTTCCGTTGTCTTATCTATTTGCTCAATTTCTTTCATAATTATATTATTAGTAAAAAAACGATAAATATACTATTTTGTATTTTAAAAGCCTACATAAAAATGTAGACTTTTAAAAAATTTAAATTTATTAAACCCTAACTTTGTGAAATTAAAATAAGTTATACTTTAATGTAAAATAATTTAAAAATTTAAATTTACAATTACTTTGAATTAACAATTCTTGAAAGTGAAACAAGAGTACTAACTAAATCTGCTAAATCTTTATTTAATCTAGATTTATCAAATATACAACACAATAAATTTACAATTTTTGAGAGAATTTTATTTTTACTTACAAAGTATAAAATAGGTCTTTCAACTTCTTTTTCCTGCTCTCCCAAATATTGCGATAAACCATAATCATCATTGTAATATTGTTTTAAATCTTGTATTAAATCATTTAAATATTTTATTTCGTTTTCATTTAATCCTACATAAGTAACTTGAGGTGTTGGAGTAACTACAAAATTATTATCGCTATCATTAAAGTCTTGTTTAACACTTGACTTTTCATTCCCCACAATTGTTGAAATAAAGTTATCATTATTAAAAACTTTACATTCTTTACCTGAGTTTTCATTTAAATAATTTACATTTTCAACCAAAATTCCATTTTTTGTTTCTTTATTTGTACTAACACTATAAGCCTGCGATAGCGTTTCATATTCTGCCATTGAAAAGCCATCTAATCTATCATCAAATTTTTCCATAATAACCTCTAGGTTATTTATATGCTTTTATTTTTATTTTATGATTAATTATGTTTTTTTTATAAATTTATTAAAAAATAAATTTAAAACAATGCAATAAATTAAATAATACAAAAGTAATATGTATACAAATAAACACCAAATTTTAAATTTTAATATCTTCTATAAACATCTAAATCTTCAAGTAATTCTTTAAATATTTTTGCGTGCACACATTCATCTTCAGCAATAGTCAAAAGCAAATCTCTTAAACTCTCGTTTTGAACGCAATACGCAGTTTGCCTGTAAGCCTTTATCGCATTTTCTTCATCCATAATATTTTTTTCTAAAATTTGTCTAACATCGGTAAAGTAAGCCACACAACAACTATTGAAATTTTCGCCTTGCGAATTAATATAACAAGGTTTTCCGCCAAAAGCAACAATAGCCTCACCCAACAACTCCATATGATGCATTTCAACAATTGAAATTTCTTCAATTATATGTGCTAATTCTTTATTGCAATTTTCCAAAACATTATGTTGAAACAAATATTGTAAAATTGCAGTAAGTTCGCTTTCGCAAGAACTTCTTAAATTGTAAAGTAATCTAACATAATATTCATTAGGATGAGCATCAACAATTT
>CALVZW010000061.1 GCA_944372675.1 uncultured Clostridia bacterium | reverse complement strand
GTTGGCCCAGTATCACCTGTTGCGCCAGTCGCACCAGTTGCACCCGCTGGAATACCAAAATCAAATATTGCATTAGTATCTGTACCACTATTCGTTACAGTAGGTGTTGCACCTGCTGGCAATTCTGTTACAGTTCCGGCATTTACAAGCGAAGGCCCAGTTGCACCCGTTGGACCAGTTGGTCCAGTTGGGCCTGTCGGACCTGTTGGGCCTGTTGGTCCTGTCGGTCCGGTTGAACCAGTCGCACCTGTTCCACCGCTTCTTTGAACAATTTTCGTAACATTGTTATCACAACAATTGCAACCACAATTACAATGTCCGCAAATGCAATAACACAATCTACACGCATTGTCCTTAAAATTTAATAACAGTTTATTAATAAACATAATTTTCTCCTTGGAGTTAGTACTCCAAATTCAATATATGTTTTTTAACAAAAAAAAGTTAAAATATTACTTTTAACTTTCCTTATATTCTTAAATATTTATTCTTTTACAATAAAAATCCAAACTTAATTTATTTTGTATTTTTGAAAAAATCTACAGTTTGTTGAATTGTTAAATATTGTTTTTCTTTAGTTTTAGTATTTTCAATTTCAACCATATTATCTTTTGTTTTGTTTCCTAGAACTGCAATGTATGGAGTACCCAAAAAGTTTGCATCTTTAATTCTTGCACCAAATGAAACATCGTTTCTATCATCAATTATTGCATCAATTCCGTTATCTAATAACTTTCCATATAATTCATTTGCTTGTTGTTCTTTTGCTTCTAAATTACTGTAAATTATTTGCACTTTGTAAGGCGCAATATTATAAGGCAAACTAAACCCTACTACATCACCTTTGTCATTTAAAATTTTGTTGTTTTCATAAATAACTGCAACAACTCTGCTTACCCCTATGCCATAGCATCCCATTTGATAAGGTTGCATTTGTCCGTTTTCGTCAACAAATTTCGCGTCCATTGAAATTGAATATTTAGTTCCCAACTGAAAAATATGTCCCAACTCAAGCGAACGGCATTTTTCAAGTTTATTAATCGATTCAATACCATAAGTTGATTTTAAATATTCCTCGGCATCTTCCCTTTCAAGCAATTCACTATTAAATGCTTTTTTAGTGTTAAAATCAACATAAATAGTATCTTCCCCTAAATTTGAAATGAGCATAAATTCTTCCGATTTATTCCCGCCCATTGCACCAGTATCTGCACCAACTGGCATTGCTTCAAGTTGCAACTCATTAAATATGTTAAAATAAGCCTTTTTTATGTTGTCATATTCAATAGCCAAATCTTCTAAATTTCTACCGAAACTGTAAGCATCCATCATTTCAAATGCTTTTCCCCTAATCAAATAGCCCTTTGTTCTAATCTCGTTTCTAAACTTTGTGCCTATTTGATAAAATGTTACTGGCAATGCCTTGTAGGTTGATAATCTGTTTCTTAAAAATTCAACTATTGCCTCTTCTGCAGTAGGTGCTAAACAAAAATTTTGTGCATCAGATTTTGTTCTAAATATAACATCTTCTTTGACATAATTTTCAAGTCTACCCGATTTTTCCCAAATCGCTTCAGGTTGCAATACCGGCAAAGCAACTTCAACACAATCTATTTTGTCAAGGTGCTTTTTAATTACTTGCTTAACATTATTCATAACCCTATATAAAATGTGGTCATAAGCATAAACCCCACTACAAAATTGATATAGTTGCCCCATTTGCAACAATATGTCTTGTGCAAAAATTTGGTCTTCGTGTTGAATTTTATTCTTTGATATTGCCATTTTTGATAATTTCATTTTTCTCTCCTCAATTTAAAAAATGTGTAATTTTACACATTTTATAACAAAATTATTTTTTATAATTTGCTTTATATAAACATATTTTAAATATTTTTTAAATTTATTAATCTAATTTAAAAGTTATAAAATTAAATTTTATAAGTATCTCTTGATTTTTGTTTGCTTCGTTCCTTATCTAATTCAATAAACAAGTTTTTTGCTTCCTCATAAGTTTTCATTGCGTCTTTAAAAGCCTTTTCGGCATCGTCGCGTTCTTTGTACTGTCTTTGCAAACGAGCAGAACAATCAAGATATTTTTCGTTTAGATGTTGACTTTGAAAATATTCAAATGTTCTTTCATCCATAAAAACTTTTTTATAAGCATCATAAACACTATCTTGTGCGTGGAAAGTGTTATTATTTGCAAAATCTTGCTTTATCCTGTCCGCTTCTGCAAATAAATTTTCTGCTTGATTTCTATTTTCAGCCCATTCGCTATCAGTAATTACAAGTTGCCCAGATTTAACCTTTTCAATTCTTTGTTTAGCCCATTCTTTCTTTTCTTCAAACATTTTTTGAGTTTCTTTTGACCATTTTTCAACTTCTTTGTAGTCTTTGAACTCTTTTGATATGGTTTGAAAACTTTGAACCATATTTAAACAATTTTCTTTATCTGAAATGTTATTTCTGCCTGCATCTTCCTTAGCATTTTCTTCAACTTTTGGTTGATTTAATTTCGCTTTGTCTTCATTTAATTCATTTTTGTTTTTATCCTCATTAGATAAAGTACTAACTGATTCAATTGGGTTAGCATCATATATGCTTTGTAACCCTAAAATAATTTCATCATCATAATCTGCCATTTTAATTCCTCACTTTTATTTATGATATGATATCACATTACACAAAGTTTGTCAAGATTAATATGCTTGATAGATAAATAAAAAAGTGATATAATAGCGTTATTAAAAGGAATTAATTGTGAATTATTTATTTTTTGACATAGAATGCAGTAACGGATTAAACATTTGTAGTTTAGGCTATGTAAAAACAAATGAAAACTTTATAAAAATAGCAAAGAAGGATATATTAATCAATCCTGAAACAAGGTTTAAATTAGGTTCATCAAAGCAACCAAGATTAGTACTTTCGTATTCAAAAGAAGAGTTTTACAAACACGAAAATTTTGCAAAACACTATAATCAAATTAAAAGATTATTATGCCCTAATAATAATTTTTTGATAGGTTTTAGCATTGCTAATGACTTTAATTTTATTAATTTAGCCTGTGATAGATACAATTTGCCACAACTAAAATTATTTGGATTAGATATTCAATTACTACATAAAATAATTTCACAAAATAGCACAGTAAATTCCCTTGAAAAAGTTTTGGAATACTACAACATAAAAATAAGAAATTTAAAACTTCACAAAAGTTGTGATGACGCACACTTAACTATGTTAATTTTTAAACAAATATGTAAAAAACACAAATTAACTTTGAAAGATATTTTACAAAATTATAAATCTTGCATTGTAACATCAAAAAAATATGTCAAAAAAAATTCAGCACGCACTTTAAATAAAACGCACAATAATAATTTAAATACAAAATTAAACACTACAAACACTCAAACAAACAATAATTACATAAATAAACAAAACATAACTAATTTTTAAAAATAAGTCAACACTTTAAATGTTGACTTATTTAATATTTTACTACATTTGTTTATTCTTTGTTTTTTGTATGAATGTGCCACAAATGGCTTTTTTGTTATCTAAAATAATAATGCCGTTGGCTAAACATTTTCCTTTTTTGTTAAAAATACAATGCGCGTTGCATTCAATATTAGCATCTTTTATGTGCCTAAAATTTTCGTATTCAGGAGTTTTAGAAAACATTATTTTTGACAAATCTTCAACCTTTTTATTACTATCTAAAATATATGTTTTACAAGTGGTTTCGTTATCAATATTAATACCTTTTGCAGTGCATACACATTTTTTGTTATGTTTACAATTTAATTTTCTACAGTTAATATCCATACTTATATTATTGAACAAATAATTTAATTATATTCAACATATTTAACTAACAATTTAAATTCTTACAATTTTGTAATTTGCTAATATTGTAGATGCTATTGCAAATATTATTAATGCAAGAATTATTTGGATGATAAAAGCGATAGCCCACCCACTCATAAACTCATTCCTTTCTTGCTCGTTTTCACATTCGGCTAACCCAAACAAGCCAAGTACCCCCAAAAAAATACCTACAATAAAGCCTAATGATTTTTTTGACACTTTATCCTCCTTTGTTGATATAGAATATAGATTAATAGTCTATATTATATATATATTAACATATATTTTGACAGTTGTCAATCTATTAATGACGCATAATATAATATTATAATTGTTTATAGGTAAAATTATGGAAATAAAAGAAATTATATTAAGAATAAGCAAACTAAGACAAAGAAATAATTTATCGGCAAGAGCATTAAGTCAAAAGATAGGCAAACACGAAACATATATTAATAGGATGGAACAAAACAACTTTGAGCCTTCATTAAGTACACTTAATGATATTTTGGAAGTTTGCAACTGTAGTTTTGAAGAATTTTTCTCATCAAATTTCGATAATTATTCTTCTACTAAAGAAATAGTAGAAATTATTAATAAAATGAGCAAAGATAAACAACAACCATTACTTGAATTTTTAAAAAAAATTTAATGGTTAAAACGCGATTATAACTTTAGTCCCCTTTTTACCCTTAGGCTTTTTTTAAGCATTATTTTTTATTTATGATTAAATTAAACAAAAATAAAATACTAAAGAAACTTTAAGGTTATATTGAATTAATTTTTTAGTCGCAAAAATAATTTAAAAAAAACAAACAATATGATAAAATATCTATATAAACAATAAAAGGAAAAGAAATGACAAGACGACCAACAAAAACAGTTGAAGTTAATCTTCACGGACTAAGAGAATTTGAAGCAAGAGCAAAACTAAATGAAGTTTTAGAAAAAATACCGAACGATGTAAAGATTTTAAAGATTGTACACGGCTATCACGGCGGACAAGTTTTAAAAAATCTTGTAAGACTTGATTATGTGCATTACAGGATTGATTATGTACAACCACTTTATGGAAATGATGGTGAAACTTGGTACTATTTAAAACCTGCAGATGATGATTGATTAAATTTTTAAATTTTATTTGTTATGATTAAATTAACAATACTAAAAAACAAAGGCAATTAATTACCTTTGTTTTTTTAATTCTTTTATATAATTTTTTTCTATTTTTTTGTATTTTTTATATTTAAAAATATAAAGTAAATTTTTTAAAAACTTTTTATATTTTCAAATAATTTTGTAAAGCATAACTACAAATTACATATTTATTTTAAAATAATGTAAAGCAGAATTAATGCTTTACATTATTTTTTATATTATTTTTTCTTTTAAACTTTTGAAACTTTAAAGGAGTTGAAACAGGTTTATCGTCAGTAAATACCTTAACCTTGTTATCTAAGTTTTCACCATATCTTTCATAATCTTTTCGCAACTGCCTTGCTATTTTTTTAGGCAAGATATGTAATTCCTTTAAATGCTCAATATTTACAAGACGCGGTTCATAGTATCCTTTATCAGAAGGCACAGTGAATTCTTCCCCTTGTCCAGTTCCAAATATTCCGTCCACCCACCTACACAAAAAGAAGTGTTGGTGTGCACTTTCGGATATAAACTCATAAACTTTTTTTATTACAACTATATCGATGCCAAATTCTTCCTTAATTTCTCTAACTACTGTATCTTCAAGTGCTTCATTTTCTTCCTGTTTTCCTCCTGGTAAACAATAAAATGAATGATTAGTTTTTCTTCGATACATTAGCCCTATTTTATCGCCTTCGATAATAATTGCTCTAGCGCTAATTCTTTTCATAGTTAAATGATACCATAAAAAAACTTAAGTAGCAACTATTTTATATTAAATTATAAAAAATTTGTTTTACTTAATGTCAATATTTTTTTAATGTTTAAATTGTATTAAAATTTTATTTTTAAATAATTCAATCTTTTACTCTGTCAACAATGAAAAATTTAATTATATTACAATCAAAATTATTTAAGCAATTTTATTTAATCATTTATCATTTAATTACAATTTATTTTTTTTGTAAATAACAAATATTTTTAAAATTAATTGAAAATTTAATTTTTAGCAAAACAACATAAATAAATTTATACGAAGTAAGAAATAAAATTACAAATAAAAAAATTTTATAAAACTAATGTTTTTAGTTTTATATCTATAAAAAAAATCTAGGAAAATCCTAGATTTTTTCTTAACAATATTAACTTCCAATAATAACCCCATTT
>CALVZW010000060.1 GCA_944372675.1 uncultured Clostridia bacterium | reverse complement strand
GCAGGCGGGATTTCCCATCCCCCTGCACCCCTAGTGCAAGGACAGGGTCCTTGACCTATGGAGTTTGGCAAAGTACACTCAATTTAGTTAGTACATAAAAACTTTTATTATTATTTTTATTTTTTTGCTTTCGCAAAAATTATAAATAAAAAAACTTTTACCACTAAATTTATGTAATTTCCATAACTTCACAAGTGCAAAAACTAAACATAAAACTTACTAACTTTAATTTTTCTAACATTTTTTATTTATACAAACTACAAATAGAACATCAAATTCACTTCACACTTTGTATTTTTGCGAGTAGCAAAAGACAAAAGTTTTAATGCAAACGCAACTTACTTGGCTTTTACTCCCCAAAGGCTACACAGGTCAAGGAAGATTTTCCTTGTCCTAGGGGGTCGTAGGGGGGGATGGAAAATCCCACCCTACACTCACTCCCCCTGCCTAGTGCAAAACACAAATAGAACAATAACATTTGCTTAACCTTTGTACTTTTGCGAGTAGCAAAAGACAAAAGTTTTAATGCAAACGCAAAAAATTTGGCTTTTACTCCCCAAAGGCTACACAGGTCAAGGACCCTGTCCTTGCACTAGGGGTCGTAGGGGAATGGGAAATTCCCCTACATATAAAAATGGATGGAAAATCCCACCCTACACGCTCCCCTACACTCCCCACCCTACACACAAAAAAAACATTTCTAAATGCATAGAAATGTTTTTTAAGTAATTAAATTTTATCTAAATATTTTTTCTTAGGTTTAAGTCTTATGAAGAAAGGTACAATAAACAATATAACTAAAATTCCAAATAAAATGTAAATTCCCAAATAATTTTCGCCCTCATCAACCTTTGCCTTTATGAGTAAATCATTATTGTTAGTACTGTTAGTAGCATAATAATCTTCGAATAAAAAGCCTTCGCACTTAAAAATTATTTTATCGCCTTCAAGAATGTTAGTAAGTGTAAATTCATTAAGTTCATTTGTTTGCGCTTGTGAATTCATATTAGAATTTACATAAATATTAACTGTTTTAGCCTTTACTCCGCTTGGAAATTCAACTTTACCACTAAGTGTTAAATATTGCTTTAAATAAAGTTTGTAAGTAACATAACCATCTTCTTGCTCAATTGCTTTAGTTGGGTCAATAATGAATGAACCATAACTGTGCAATTTATCGTTTAAATCATTAACCCTAATAATAACGCCAGATTCATCAGTAATTGCAAAGCCAACAGTCCCAAAAATTATATCAGCATAATAAACTGCATCAAAACACAACTTGTTATCTTCAACACTTAAAATACTAGGATTACCCGATACACTAAGACTTATTTTGTCAATATAATCTTGAATATTGACTAGCAATTCATTAGGGTCATTTACAGTTTGCCCTTCAATTTCTGGTTTGTAAAATTCAATGTAAACTTTAACAGGTTTAAATTTATTAGTATTAATTTGCTTTTCAAGTTGAAGTCCGTCATAAACATAATCATCAATTAAATAAACCGAGTGAACAAATTTGACAGTTTGCCCTGCATAAATTTTGCTAATGACCAATTCGCCATAACCATCCGTTACACCAATGAAAACATCATCAACATAAACAAATACATCCGATAAATTGACATCTTTACCTGTGTTATCTCGTGCTATCACCTTAACCTTTAATTCTTTGTAAGCACTTAAAACAATTTGTTTAGTTCCTTCTAAATCAGTAGTTTCAACAGTGAATGTATAAGGGGCATAATCATTAGATACAATTTTAATAACCATACCTTCGTAAGCATCTAACTTAATTAAATTGCCTATTGTTTCGTAAGATTTAATTGTAGGAGAATCAGCATTAGTTACATCATAAATTTGAAAATCTGTAACAACCGCACCCGAACCGTCTTTTATGCTTAGTTGCATTGTTTGACTTCCTAAACTTGTTAAACCTTGTATTCTATAATTTGTAGTGTTAAAATCAATAAATGTAAAACTTGAAAATGTATAACTATCAAGTTCAAAAGTCAATTTATCATTTAACATAATGTTAATGGTAACATTGCCGTCAATATCACTCGTACCTAATAGTTCACTATCTTCACTATAAACATTAACACCTTGTAAGGCTACTTCTGTTCCACCATTATTTTCAAAGAAATGGAATGTAACATCTTTAGCACCTTGTTCATCTAATTGAGCATTAATAATGTCTTTGTCAACTATTTCAAGTTCCGAATTAATTGTATATCCAGTTTTTACAAACGAAATTTTGGTTTTGCTTAGTAAATCTGGAACAAAGAAATACCCATTTTCATCAGTGTAATAATCGGTTGCTTGTGGTATGTTATATTTACCAGTTATGCTGTTATATGTTGCAACATAAATTCTTGCACCATCAACCTTTTCGCCGTTATAAGATAATTCACCTGAAGCAGAATATAAATTTTTACTAAATTCAACTTTTATTTCGACTTCGCCATCTGCGTTAAGTCCTAAATTAGATATTTTAACTTGCGAATTAGTCCCGTCAAAATAACAAATTGTATTACTTTTAGCACTTGAACTTAAACTGCCAAAACTTTCACCCACACCAACACTTGCAAATAAAGCACTATTTGCATTATCTAATCTAAATACATAAATTTGATATTTAGCCGAAGTGTAACTAGGATGCATATTCCCATCTTCAAGCAAAGTTTCCGATTCAACTACACGATAGATAATTAAGCCATTTTCTGGTATGTTTCTATCTGCACTGTTTGAGTCTGTAGATTTTTTATATTCAACATAAAAATATTCTGTTGCACTTTCATTCAACCCAGTTTGATTGTTTTTAACTGTTGTTGTTCTTTCACCAAAAGTAAGTGCCAATGTACCATCATCAGAGTTTGCCGGCGACAAAGTATATGTCCCACTTGAAGATATTTCTTCAATTTTCGTTTCATTATTATCATAAATATGACTACTATCAACAAACCCTAGCAACTCCCTATAATAAGCATTGATTGTTTGTGGATAATAATAATTTGTTGAACCCATTAAATACCACTGCCCAACAGGGTCAACTGAACTTGCTTCGTATGAATAAAGGTCAGGAACGCCCAACACATGTGTTAATTCGTGAGCATATGTCCCAGTAAAAGGGCCATCCATTCTTGAACCACCGTCTAGTTGCATAGACTTGCTTGTAACAATCATAGCCCTATTCATCCAAGCGTGAGGCCAAGTGGAAGTTCCCCATTCAGTTGAATCGCAAGGCAAACACAAAATTCTACAATGAAATGTATCAATTACTTGCCCATCAATTGTAACTTGCTTACCCCTTAATGCTTCATCATAGGTTTGCGTTTCTAGTTTAAATGCAGTTTGACTATTTGCATCTGTATCTAAACTGGCAAAATCATTGTATGTTGAAGAAGTTTCGCCAGTAACATACCCCGCTTTCATTCTTATTTTGCCATAACTTTGGTCGTACATATATTCATAAACACTATAAATGCCATTATTAGGGTCATCATCATTAAAATATTGCATAACTTCGTCAATTTCACTTTGAGTCCAATCAGCACTACCCGAAGAAAAATTAACAAATGCAATTATTATGTAAAAATCAGTTTGAGTTTCAACATCGAAATCTTTTAAAGTAACTTGTCCAAAACTTTCAGTAGGCACATTAGATGATTGTAATGATTGGTCAGCACTTAAATATAAATGTTGAAAATCATAAGCATTGTTGCTTGCTTCATTGCTACTCAATTGAGTTGATTGCACAAAATTTGCTTTTGCGTTAAATAAAAAACTAAAAACAAATATTATTCCTAAAACGATAAGCAACGATATTGCTACCTTAATATACTTTGATGCTCTAAACTCCACAATTTTCTCCCATAGAATGTTATTACTTTATTATTTGTAAATTAACAAATATTTATTATTAATATTATATATTAAATCTTAAAGTTTAGCAACTAATTTTAATTAGTTTTCGTCATTATAACTCACATTATTACAAATTTTGTAAATTTTGCCAAAAGTAAAAGTTAATAGTATTTTATAATGATTATTAGTAATAAATAAATTATTGATAAAGAATAATTTTAAAATTTGCTAAATTTTTTAATTTAATGTTAAAGTTTTTAACACATTAATAACTTTAATTATTAAAAAGTATTGCATTTAAAACCCAATAATTTCCTTAAATAAAGCATTAAATTAATAGTAAAAATGATATTCATAATTTATTAGTCTAATTTAAATCATAAAAAATTGATTATTAAAAAAATAAATCAATTTGCAAACTAACTTAAAACACAAAAATTTATTAAATGAAAAAAGTCATATTAGTTTTTTTACCAATATGACTTTTAGTATTATTTTTACAAACTAATGTTGTATTAAAATTAAATTATTTATTTAATAGTTAGATTTAATAGTTGTTTAATAATTAAACATTTAATTAAATTTAACATTTACTTATTTATTATTTAATTAAGATTTGTTAAATTAATATTTAATTAAAACTTAATTTTAAAATAGTTAATTTAAAGTAGTTAAAAATAATTATTAACCTAAGTGAGTTGTTCCAACAATGACAACTAATCTTACTGTTTGATCGTTTCTATCAATATCCCCATCACTTGCGAGTGCAGTAGCCAAATCAGTTAATGTTTTCTTCCCGCCTGTTGCATCTGTGTTAAACAAAGGTTTTGTTGCTGCATTACCTGGCACTGCGTAGTTATATTCAGCACCGCCTATGTCAGCATTAAATGTCCAATAATTTGTATCAATGTAATCATAAATATTAATTGCAGAGTGTGGATTTGTTGTGTCTGGTGTCCAAGCACCGTTTTGTATTGTACCCCATTGTAATGCAAGAGATACTTTTACACCAAGTGGGAAATTATTTTTAACATAAACTATATAATTGTTTAATTTATTGATGCTATCGGTACCAACTTCATATGTTATCATACCACCAGTTTCAACCATTGAAACATAACCATCTAATGAAATGTAGTAATTGCCAGCATCAACTTCTGTTGTAGTTTGGTCATCATAAAGTACATCAAATTGTGAACCTTCAGCATAAATTGCTTCAATCATCACTCTTAATTTAATGTATGTTGCACCTTCTGGCTTAGTTGCTGATGTAATAGAACTTACCAAACTATCTGCATTAGTTAAATCTAATAATTTTGGTGTTGCATTACCATTTGAAAGATTATAAACATAAGTTAAGGTTGAATCTTCCTTGTTGTAAGCAAATCCAGCACCTACATACTGTGTTAAATCAACCGCTAATGGAGTTTGCGAACTGCTTGCTTGCCAAGCACTTTCACTCACTTTACCCCATTCAAAGCCTATTGCAACTCTTACAATTAAATCGCTATAGTCATTTGATGCAACTCTTAGGTTACCCCAAGCAGTAGAAATAGTACTTGTGCTAATTCCTTCTAATGCCACAGCCAAATCAACTGAACCAACTGTTGTACCACCACTAGCAGAAACTTGTCCATAAGGTGGTGTATTTTCTGTTTGTGTTGGGTCTGCAATTCCTTTTACTAATGATACTGTTGCAGATTGAATTGGTATTGCACTCCAAACTTTAATTGATGTAATGTTGTTAAAATTAGTGGTCGATGAATATATTGCACTTGTGCTTGCTTTTGGTGCAACTTGGCTTGAAATTGCAATTTGTTCACCTTCAATAATTGACCAACCGCTTGCATAGTCAACTTTTGTATTATCTGATGTTATTGTTTGAACATAAATGTATTGTGGTACATTGTTATATGAATATATTCTTGAATTAGTATCTAATGTAACATTAGAAATAGTTGTTCCGCCAGCAAATGGACCACCATTTGTTATATTTTGTCCGCTTCCATTCACTATTGAGTAATAATCGTTTGCAAGTACATAATCTTGCAAAATCAATGTTACATTTGTATCTCCTGCAAGTATGCCATTATTTTTAAATGAATCAATAAATTTTAATGTACAAATTTTCCCAGCAGGGAGTTTTTGCATAACCCAAAAGAAACCGTTGTTTGCATCTCTTTCAACTTTAATTGTATAATCATCATCAGTAGGTTGTACATCTTTGTTAGTAATTGCTGCACCTGAAATTGTCCATTCACTTGATGCTATTCTTACTTTGACATCCAAATCAAGTCTTCCAGTGTTTTCAATAGTTACTGTTCTTGGTGTGTTTTCTCCTTCACTATCAGTTAACCCGTCTAAAGTACCTTCATAATTTAACAAACCTTGTTCATGAATACCATTGCCTAAAGTTGTAACTTTTTCAAATCCGTTAATTGCTACATTTGGCATTGCGGCTTCTTTTTGTATTACTTCCGCTACAACTTGAATACT
>CALVZW010000059.1 GCA_944372675.1 uncultured Clostridia bacterium | reverse complement strand
AACGCAAACCGCCGTCTTACACAAAGTGTTGTATATTAAACAATATTAAACCACAATTCAATATTATTTCTTTTGTTTATTTTAACTTTAAATATTTTTTTGCTTGCCAAATGTAATTTTTTATATTATAATGTTATCAAGGAGTTAAAATGAAATTAGGAGTAGTAGGGTTGCCAAATGTAGGCAAAAGCACATTATTTAACGCAATAACAAAAGCAGGTGCAATGAGTGCTAATTACCCTTTTTGTACAATAGAGCCAAATGTAGGTATCGTGGCAGTTCCAGATGAACGACTTGATATGCTCGAAAAATTTTACAATTCAAAGAAGAAAGTTCCAGCAACCATTGAATTTGTAGATATTGCAGGACTTGTTAAAGGAGCAAGTTTAGGCGAAGGTTTAGGCAACAAATTTTTAAGTCACATTCGCGAAGTGGATGCAATTGTTCACTGTGTTAGATGCTTTGATGACCCAAATGTTATTCATGTTGAAGGCAGAGTTGACCCGCAAAGTGATATTGAAATAATTAATCTTGAACTCATACTTGCCGATATTGATAGTGTTGACAAAAGGCTTGAAAGAGTTGGTAAAAGCGTCAAAGCCGGCGATAAGGAAGCAAAAGCAGAGTTTGAAGTGTTAAATATCATAAAAGATACCCTTTCACAAAACTTGCCAGCAAGATTAGCAAAACTCAACGACGAACAAAAGAAAATTGCAAAAAACTTTTTCTTACTCACAACAAAACCAGTCATATACACAGCAAATGTCAGTGAAGACGACATAGGTATTGAAAATGATTATGTCAAAAAGGTAAAAGAAATAGCAAGTGCCGAAAATGCCGAAGTAATAACAGTGTGTGCAAAAATTGAAGAAGAACTTTCCACCCTTTCATCCGAAGAAAAGAATGAGATGTTAAAGGAATTAGGAATAAAGCAAAGCGGACTAGACCAACTCATAACCGCTTGCTATAGATTACTATCATTAATGTCGTTCTTAACCGCAGGCGAAGACGAAGTGCGTGCGTGGACAATACCAATAGGAACAAAAGCACCACAAGCAGCAGGAAAAATTCACACCGATTTTGAACGGGGATTTATAAAAGCAGAAGTAGTAAACTACAAAGACCTATTAGAATTAGGCGGATTTAATCAAGCAAAAGAAAAAGGAAAAGTGAGATTAGAGGGTAAAGACTATGTCGTACAAGACGGAGATGTAATGCTCTTTAAATTCAATGTATAAAGGAGAAAATTATGGAAACAAAGGACAAGATGATTGAAATACTTTACGCAACATTTAATGGAATTGCAAATAATGTTAATGTAGACGAAGAAAAGAGTCAAGAAATGACCAATCCAAAACATCGTGAATTAGTTGAAAGATACGCAAAAGTTCTTTCACACCACTATGTAGGAAGACTTGCACACAACTGTACAAGTTTACTTACAATGGAATTTGATTCAAAAGAAAAAGAAAAGAAAACATTAAGTAAATTTGAAAATAAGATGCAAGAATTAGTAGAAAACTTTCCAAAAGATTTCACAACAACATTAAAATCAGTAAAAAAATATTTTGGACACGCCTACGATGACGAGTGCTTATATAATGTCGTAGCAGAAAGTTTTTTACAAGATTTAAAGATTGAAAAAGAAACATTTATTGATTGGGCATCAAATTTGGATATGACACCTAACCTTGAACACCACAGCGAAATTGAAAAAGTATCTGCATAAGTAAGCATTAAGTTAAAATAATAAAATAAATTTGTGTAAAATAATAAATGAATAGCAAATAATTAAAAAAGTACATTAAAAAGTTATAATTTCATCTAAAAATAAACTAAAATATATAATAATTAATCATAATATAAAAAACACCATTATCATACAATTTGCAAATTATTGCAAAAATAAAATAATGGTGTTTTTATTTAAATTTTTTATGTATTAATTGTTTTGTAATGTTTATTCTTTATATATTTTATAATAAAATTATTTTTAATAATTTATACCATAATGCTTATATTACCTAAAAAACCGATAATATCCATTTGGACTACAAAGTTTTCATTCACTGTCAAATAAAGCACATTAGAAACTAAATTTTGTTGACCATTGATTGTTGTATGGTTAATATTGCAAGAATATGGTACACTAATGATAATTTTATAATTTTGTCCTTTACCTGCTTGATAAGTAAATGTTGGATTAGTTTCTACGAAACTTGAACCAGCACTTACATATATGCTTTGTAAAATATTGTTTTCGCTACTGCAAATATTAAAAATCACTCCTACATTTGTAGTTATGTAAAAACTTACAACGCATTTTTCTACCCAAACCGCAGTTAACACAAGATTTTTTGTTAAATTTTCATAAGTTTTGTCAGTTTCGTAAATTGTACCATCTTCATCTATCCAATGGCTAAATGCTTTGCCAGTCGGAAT
The DNA here is from genome assembly GCA_944372675.1 of uncultured Clostridia bacterium. Lineage (GTDB taxonomy): Bacteria > Bacillota > Clostridia > Christensenellales > UBA1242 > CAKVOD01. Next base: position 3,952 of record CALVZW010000059.1, on the reverse strand, counting down.
TGTAAAACCAATATCACTTACAGATAAAACATCTACGCTATATGATGATTCACTTTTAGAGCCATAATATTTAGTACACACTTCCCCATCCCCCTCATTTGATATATATGTTACAGTATATTCTTCATTTATAGGTAAATAAGGTAATCCATTATTTATATTATAATTTATTCTCCATAAATTTTCAAAATCCCAAGGATAAGAGGGGTTCCACTCATACTCAACAATCGTTTGCTCTGAATTAACAATTGTAATTTTATCGACATAATTATACTTGATTGTTTCAATATCGTTATTTGTACAAACAAGTGCATTTTGTAATTGTGGTACATAAATCCCCCCTACATTCCCCAAACCACTGTAATTATGATAACTATTAGTAAATGAATCACCATAACCTTGAATTCCCCCTACATATTCATTATCTCCATCAGCATTTGGAGCATAGTTACCTATACTAAAACAATTTGTAATTATTCCATCCATACCACTAATTCCACCTGCATATGCTCCCATGCCGTAGTTATTTAGTTTTGCAGTAACCTTACCAGTGTTATAGCAATTAGTTATCGTCCCATATCTTCCGTTGATTCCACCCGCATATGCATTTTGAACGGCATATGCATTAATATCTCCTATATTATAACAATTACTTACTATATTACCCCCAATTCCACTAACATTAGCAGACGCATCTGAAGAATCCCCTTTAATATTACCAGTATTGTAACAATTAATAATTGTTCCTCCGCTACCGCTGATACCTCCTGCATACACAAAACCTCCCACCGATTTACTTTCTGCGATGATATTCGCTTTATTAAATGAGTTAAAAATTTTGGTATATTTATTACAATACCCAACTATACCCCCACAATAAACAAAACCCACATTTGAATTTATAGCAGTAAATTGCCCAATAACACTTACATTTTTTATTGTCGCATTAGTTGCTTTCCCAAATAAACCACAATAGATATCATCTACCGTATTAGCTTCATAATAAGCATTATTAAAATTTATTTGATAGCCATTACCATCAAATAGACCAGTAAATCCATTGCCAGAATAATCATTGCCTATTGGCTCCCATTTCCCAGAAATAGTTATGTCGTTCCCTAAATAATAATTACCATTAAAATTGTTAGAAATAGATTTTAACTCGTTTATATTTGTAATTTTTATAGCATTAACACTTACGGCTTCATATTTTTTTATACTACTTAAATTAACAAAATAAACATTTACACTTAAAACAAACACAAAAAGCCACAACAACAAAATTGTCATGGATTGAAATATGTTATTTTGATTTGTGTAATTTATTTTAGTTTTGTTATTGGATGTAGATAGTGTCCTATCTCCCCCCCCCCCCCCCTAGCATTTTATTCTTTTGTATTTTCATAATCTTGCACTCCTTTTCTAGTCATTATTAGTATATCACAATTCATTTTTTTTAGTCAAACGATTTTATCTGTTAAGAAAATTAATTGCCAACCAATTTTTTTTACTTAATGCTTTAACATACTTTGTTTAACTTATAAATTAGTTTATAGTAAAATTTTTTTAATTAATTTCACAATAAAAATTTTAATACATATAAACAAAAATTAAAAAGGCACTTGAAAATGGTTTCATTTAATGCTATAATAAACAAAGCAATATACAAAGGAGAATATTATGAATATTAAAGAATTACGAACACTAAACGATAACGCGTTAAAAAATCTTGAAACTTACAAAACATTAAATGCACAAAAATGTTTATCAAATTATTTTAAAGAAAATGGAAAAGATTCAATTAAATATTATTATCAAGCAAAAAAAGATTCTACAACTATAGATTTTTATAAACAAGCATTTGAAATTAATGCAATTAAATTAGCAACTATAATTAAAGACGAAATTGAAAGAACAACAGGTAAAAAATTTTATTTTGATGTGGTTTTAGATAAAAGTCAGCAAAGCGAAATAAATGACCCTTTTGGAAATAAATTTATTGAGTTTTATGACTATTCATTAGTTTTAAAAGAAATTGCTAATAATGATAATGTTTTACAAAAATTTGACACAATTGAAATAATACCCGTTGCAAAAAATAAAAGCAGTATTGTTTCTTCAAATAAAGAACATTTGGTTTTCGACAAAGAAGAAGCGCTTAAAAGTTTTGAACGCAAAACAGTTAATTTGATTGGAAATAATCCGATTTATATCCGCAACTACAATTATCCACAAACTTGTCAAATAGCCAAAAAATATAATTTAGAAGATTACTTATGGCAAATTGTAGAACAAGAAATTGAAACAAAGAAAGAACAAAAAAATGAAGAAATTAAAGAAAATATTAAAAAATTAAATGAAAAGAAAAAAGCCATTTCTTCAAATGATATTGATTTTTTAATTAAATAAACATATAAAAATAAAATCTTTTTATTACTTAAATTAATTTATTTAAAATATTTTGAAATATGCTAACTTTCATTTTAAGTGTGAAATACAAAAATTATTTACAAAAACTCAAATTGAGATACACAATAAAAAACATTGAGAAATTTTTATAATGTTTTAAATTTTGTTAAAAAAACATATTAGATTCCTTTTCTAATATGTTTTTTAACTCTTTTTATTATTACAGTTTTTAATTTATAAATTAATATTGTCTAGTTTATGATATTATTTTCATTGCTTGCATCACCACAAATCATAAAGAACATTTATCTTTTTATAAATTATTTTCAACATTTAGTTGATTTTTAGTTAATTTTTACTTTAAGTGTTTAATTTACTATATTAAACACTCATTTTTTTAGTGCTATGTGTTTGTTTTTAGTAGTATTACTATATTTATTTAAAATAAAATTTTTACATTATTAAATTTAATAATATTTTTTGTTAAAATTAAATATAAATTTTTAATTATTCAACAACAACACCTTTTGCATATTCATAAGCAAAAGTTGCAGCAATTGCTCCATCAGATGCGGCAGTTACTAATTGTCTTAACACTGTATTTGTGCAATCTCCAGCAGAGTAAATACCCTTTACATTAGTACATTTGTGTTCATCCACCTTAATATAACCGTTTTCATCAATATCTACTAAATGATTTAGCCACTGCGTGTCGGCATATCTACCAATGGCAACAAACAAGCCATCAATTTCCAAATCAAAATCTTCATTAGTTTTAATGTTATGAACTTTTAGCCCACTAATCTTTTCTTGGCCAATAATTTCCTTTGTTTCACAGTTGTTTAATATTTCAATTTTACCTGCTTTTACACCATCAATCACTTGGTCTACAAGTATTTCTTGTGCTTTTAGTTCATCTCGTCGGTTTATAATGTAAACTTTTTTTGCAATATGTGATAAATAATTAGCATCATCAACTGCAACATTACCACGCCCAATAACAGCCACAACTTTATTACGGTAAAATGCACCATCACAAACTGCACAATAACTAATACCCCTACCGCTTAATTGCTGTTCCTTATTAAGTCCTAATTGTCGTGGAGTTGCACCCAAGCACAATATAACTGCTTTACAGTGATATGTCATATCTTTAGTTTTAACAGTTTTAATATAACCATCTTCAATATCTAGTACTTTTGCATAGCGAATTTCAACACCCAAAGTTAGTACTTGTTGTTGTATGGTTGTAACAAGTTCAATACCGCTTATGCTTTTAAACCCAGGGTAATTGCCAATGTCATAGGTAAGTGCTGCTTGCCCCCCAACTGCGCCCTTTTCCAAAATAAGTACATCAGCACCAGCACGCCTAGCATAAATCGCTGCAGTCATTCCGGCTATTCCTTCGCCAATTATTATAATGTCATATAACTTATCCATATTATCTCCTTTGCTAGCATTATAAAGTTTTTAATTTTTTTTGTCAAGCACTATTACACCTTTTTCCTTTCTTAGTATTTTTTTTTGTTAAATAACAAGCATT
>CALVZW010000058.1 GCA_944372675.1 uncultured Clostridia bacterium | reverse complement strand
AAAAAAAGCGCAAGCCCAAACAACTGGACTTACGCTCTTCGCTACTCGCTGTCTATATTAGTATTATACTCCATTTATTTTAAAAAGTAAATAGTTTTTAAACTTTTTTTTAATTTTTATTCTTCTTCAGCAGGTTCTTCACCTTCAGCATATTTACCAACAAATTTATCTACATACAAATCATTTTCGTCAACTTCATTTAAGTCAACAAAATGAGTGTAGTAATATGATACATCATCAACCTTGTTTTCGCCATAGTAAATTATATATGTTCCATCAAAATCAACATACTTAGAACCATCACTCTTACCAGCAACTTCACTTGTTAAAATTTCTTTTGCAGTGAAAGTAGAGTCAGTTAAATCAATAACATATATTTGTGCACTATCATTTCTTGCATAAATTTTTGAACCGTTTACGAATAAAATATCATAGCCTATTGTATTAGATATTGTTTGACGATTATTATCCCCGCTTTCACCAAACTTTACAAAGTATGTGCCACTATCATTTGTTGCTATTACTCCACCTTGATACGACCAGTTTTCTTCCATTATATAATAATTTGTATAAGAATTATAGTACATAATTTTTTCAGAAGAACCAAATCCACCAACTAATGTATTGCTTGCAAAAAATGTGTTGTCATTAATTTTCTTTTCATAATAAATGCTATCGTTTTTTAATCCTTTAAGTGTATATGTTGTTAAATTATCATCACTTAAAACTTTCGTTTCACCTGTAATTAAATTATAACTACTAAGTTTACTAGAATTTGTTTTTGTTTCAGTAAAATAAATACACTTGTTAACTTCATCTAAGTTCTCAACAGCATCACTACCAACAACATAATTTTCTTGTTGTAACCACGCAACGCTTGATACATTTTCTTCGCAAATTACAGTTTTGCCTTGGTCTTTACCTTTTACAAATTCAAATGTTAAAAGTTGTGCACCATCTTTAATCATTACAAATGTTGAATACGATTTATCACCTGTTTTTATCTTTGCAACATTAAATGATACTTCTGAATATTCGCTTGTAGTTGTATAAATTTTTTTGTTATTATCACCATCAATATCGCAACGATAAATATCTACAAGATTTTTTTGCAACTCGCCATATTTATCTTTTTCATTGTTAGGTGTAGCATAATAAATATAATCATCATAAATATAAAAACTACCAAATTCGTATCCTACAATTTTAGGCACAATAACATCACAATTTTTTAAATTTCCGTCTTCATCAAATTGAAATGTTCCATCAACCAATTTAGTTCTGTAAATAGCACCCCTAACAGCATTACCATATTTGTTGCTCTCACTATCAACATCATCTATTCCATAAAATCCGTTAATAAAGTAAACATAATCACCCTTTCTAACTTCCATACCCCCGTTTCCATAAATTGAAGCATCGGTTGCAGGATTATCTTTAGGCGGATTAAAACCACACGCTGTCATTGTAATTGCAACTACTGATAAAATTATTATTGTTAAAACTTGTTTTATTGACATATCCTTTCCTCTATTTAATTTTAATATAATTAATTTATTGACAAAGTAAAAATTTATATACTTTGTAAAATTTTCATTCAACACAACATATAATATTACAAACAATAAAAAAATAAAAAATTGTGTTAACAAAAGATTATGTTGAATTATAACATTTTTTTAATTTTAAGTCAATGAATTTACATTGTAATTATAATAGAATAAGAATTATTATTGTATTTTTTGCTATTATATAAAAATTCTAATTTCATTATCTACTATTACACAAATTATACATTATGATGTAAAATTGCAAATACAAAAAAGTTGTTATAAAACTTTTATATTTCTATTACTATACATAAAAATTCATATTTTTATTGGAATTAATTTTTTTAAAAATACATTATTTTTTACTTAAAAAAGGAGATAACATAATGCGAATTAACCCCTATGAAAGAATTTATGATAACAATTTACAAAACAAAACAACTAATTTAAATAATACAGTTACCACGCAAACTATTGCACCACAGACACAAAATAACAATAACATATTAAGCGGGTTACTTAACAATCAAAATAGTTTAAATTTAATAAAAAACTTTTTACCTTTATTAAACAACAATAAAAATAATAAACAAAACGACTCAGTAGAACAAAGTGCTATTAATCAAAATTTACAAAACAACCAAATACAATCTAAAAAACAAGAAGATTTATTCCCCTCAATAAACCCACAACTTTCGCTAGATACCCTTTTAAATCCGCAACCCAAACCTAGCGAAAAAAAGGAACAATCTTTAGATAATAACAGACAAACTTTAATTAAACAAATGCAATTACATCAAAAAATGTTAAATAAAATTAATAATAATTGTAATTGACAAAATTTTTCAAAATTCAACAAAATTTGTCATAAATCACTTTTAAATTTCATATACAATCATATTCGGAGGATAATTTATGTTTGCCAAAAAAAAGATTGTACTTAATAGCGCAGTTAATGACAATAAAGTAGGCTTAGCAGAAATTTCTTGTCTTGATTCTTTAACAAGATTACAAATAAAAATTTCAAACTACAAACCAAACAAAAATAGTTCATATATTTTTTTATTGAAAAACAACGGCATACAACAAAGATTTATTGTAGACGACCCGCGTTTTTTTGAATGTGATGTATCCGTTCCGGTTGACTTAAATCAAAAAATTTCTTGTCTTTTGATTGAAAACGGAATTCAGCAAACACCAATATTTTGGGGCGGTACAGATACAAAATCTAAAACACTAAATAATATTAATGCTGAAGACGATGAACAATCAAATAATGACTTTGAACAAGAAAAATATTTTCAACAATCAAAAGCATTTTCTGCTAATCAAGACAAAAATGATAATGTAAAAAATGAAAATACAACAAACCTTGAAAACGAATCTGAATTAAAATTACATAAAAATGACCCACAAGAAGCCTTGTTTGAATCAAACAATCTTGCAGAAGAAATTGATTGTGCTATGAACAATTATCAAATTGTAAAAGACTATGTAGAGCAAGACTTTCCACAATGTGCTAATTGTAAATACAAAGATGTTTTCTTTCGCGAACAACAAATGCAACAAGCAAAAGAGCAATTACAAAAAATCGCGGAATTACAAAAAAATGAAATTAATCATAACAACTTAAACGAAAATGAGCAAAGCAACAATGACCAATATCAAATGAACACTATAAACAATAGTTACAATTATTTTAACAATCAAAGCAATGAAAACGGCTCTTTAAATTCCAATTTTAGTAACAATAATAACAACTACTTTGAACAAAATATAAACTACAATTATGAATTAAACAATAACGCATCAACAAACTTGAACAATTTGACTACACAATCAAATAAAAACACTTTAGACCTAGCAAATGAAAATCAAAATGATTTAGTGTTCGGGGGAACTGAAGACGAATTTACAAACAACTTAGATAAAACTGTAACAAATGAACCATACTACTACAGTTTAATAAAAAATCAATACGAAGATATGTTTAACAAATATCCTGCTTTCGAACAACTATCAAACATAATTGAAAATTCAAAATGGATTACCGTCGAAAGCATTGATGAACCTTATTTAATGGGAATAATTTATAACGGAAATCAACCTCAATATTTGTGCTATGGGGTTATACAAGATAAAAAACAAACACCACCATTAGAAATAATTGATTCTAGTCAATGGGTACCTTTTGATATAAACAATGAATTTGGTGCAGGTGCATACATAATGTATCAATCGGCAGAAAATGGCGAAACAATAAAAGTTGAAATTTCATAAAAAAAACTAATTAATAAAACAAATCTTATAGATATTGTTACATTAATTAGTCACTAAATAACCTATTTTTAGGTTATTTTTTTATTTTATAAAGAATTTCTATTTAATATCATTCAATAAAAAAATATTAATTATTGATAAAAAACAATATAAAATAAATAATAGTAGAAGTTATTTAATAATTTTTAAACACACTCAATCAACTTATTTGACAAATCAATAAATTGTTGAATACTTAATTTTTCACCTCTAATGTCTATAGGTAAACCCATTGATTTTATTATATCTTCCGCCTTTTCTTTATCTATGTTTAATCCTAATTGCAAACTATTTAATAATGTTTTTCTTCTATAATTAAATGTGCTTTTAACAACTTTTGCAAAAAATTGTTTGTTTGGTATGTTAAACTTATCAAAATTAATTTTAATATTAATAACCGCACTATCAACATTTGGTTGAGGATAAAACATATTGCGTGGTACAATTCTTGTAATTTTTAAATCTGCTTGACTTTGTAATATAACACTAATTGCTCCATAATCTTTTGTTCCAGAACAAGCCACCAACCTTTCAGCCACTTCTTTTTGCACCATTATTGTTAACGAATTAATATTAAATCCTTCTTCAAAAAATTTAAAAATAATAGGTGTAGTTATATAATATGGTAAATTAGCAACGACATCAAACTTTTGCGTAAAATTACTTTCAATTTCTTCTTTAGTCATTTTTATAAAATCGCCAAAAACAATAGATAAATTATTGTGTTTCTCGCATAATAGCTGTAAATAAGGTTTTAAATCATTATCAATTTCAACAGAAATAACTTTTTGAGCAGTTAAAGCAAGTTGTTCAGTTAAAGTTCCAGCACCAGCACCAATTTCAAGCACTTGACTTTTTTCATTTATACCCGAATCATTTACAATCGCTTGTAATAAATTTTTATCATTAATAAAATTTTGTCCAAATTTTTTCTTAAAATTAAATCCTGTAACCATTTATTTCTCCTAATTTTTTACACACTTAACAATAACATATCCTTTATGTTTGTCTAAAATCTCACAATTATTGTAAATTTCTTTTAATTTTTTAATATATGTTTCTGCACCTTGTTTTTTACGCAATACCGCATAAAATGAACCATTTAACCGCAATTTTTGGTAACTATCTGCAAAGAATTTAAACAGAATACTATTACCAACCCTAATTGGCGGATTTGATATTACAAAATCAAAATTATTTTTTTCAATGCCATCAGCAACATTTGAAATAACAGCACAAGCATTAATATTATTTAGTTTAAAGTTTTCATTTGACAATTCAACAGCGCGTTCATTAATATCACAAGCCAACATTTTTACTTTGCAATTTGAAGCCAATAAAACTGAAATAGCGCCATATCCACACCCTAAATCTAAACCATCCCCAACCAAGTTTTCTCCTATAACGGTTTTAACTAAGAATAAACTGCCATCATCAATTTGACTTTTTGAAAACACCCCATCTTCAGTAACAAAAAAATATTTATTACCATTAAACATAAATTCAAATTTATGTTTCTTATATTCCCGTGTTTTATCGGTTATAAAATAATGATTAAATTTTTGTTCCATAATACACCTAAACTATTTGCCAATCGATTGGCTCTTTGTTTAATTTTTTCAAAATTTCATTTGTTTTAGAAAAATGCTTACAACCAAAAAAGCCATAACTAGCAGAAAGTGGGCTTGGATGAGTTGAACTTAAAATGTAATGTTTGCTTGTATCAATTTTTTCTGCTAAAGCCTTAGCATTATTACCCCACAAAATAAAAATTACAGGGTCATCTCTTTCATTAAGAAGTTCAATAACCTTTTTAATTAGTTGTTCCCAACCTTTACCCTTATGCGAATTTGCTTGACTTTTTCTTACTGTTAAAACACTGTTTAATAAAAGCACACCTTGTTCTGCCCACTTAGTCAAATCTCCGTGATTAGGAATATAACAACCACAATCATCGTGTAATTCTTTATATATGTTTTGTAAACTTCTAGGAATTTCGACACCTTTTTGAACTGAAAAACTTAAACCATTTGCTTGATTAGGTTCATGATAAGGGTCTTGTCCAATAATTACAACTTTAACTTTGTCATAAGGAACAAGATTTAAAGCATTAAAAACATTTTCAGCCTTCGGATAAACTGTATAGTTTTGATATTCATTTGTTAAAAATTTTGTAAGTTGTTGATAATAGGCCTTGTCAAATTCATCTTTTAATAAATCATACCACGATTTTCTTATCTTAAACATTTTGTACTTCCATTTTTTTCTAATAGTATTTATCGACTTTTATTATTATAACAAAAAAATTTTTTTTTGCAAAATATAAACACAAATATTATAATTAGATTATCTTTTAAAATAAACATAAGATATAAATTAAAAAAAATTTTTAAATGCTTATTATTTTTACTATAAAAAAATATCTTACAGTTTATGTAAACATTCGCATCAAATGAAAGAACATTTGTTCTATAAAAAGTAAATTTAAATAAGTTTTAAGTAAAAAAAGGATAAAAAGCCAAAATTTTATAGTTTTTCGACTTTTTTCGACATAACTTACTTATTTTTTTGTACAAAATGA
>CALVZW010000057.1 GCA_944372675.1 uncultured Clostridia bacterium | reverse complement strand
TAATATGATAAAAATTATTACTACATTTAAATAAGATTTAAATATTTATAAAAATGTCTTAAATAGGCATTTTTTTTTAAGATTAAAAGATTAATTTTTTAATAAGATTATTTGTAAAAATAAAAATTGAATAAAAAAATAGGTTCATACGAAATGAACCTATGGTGCGATCGAGAGGACTTGAACCTCCATGTCGTTAGACACAAGATCCTTAGTCTTGCGCGTCTGCCAGTTCCGCCACGACCGCAACATTGTTAGTATATCATAACTATATTAAAATTGCAAGTGTTTTGTGCAATTTTTTTTGTTCGTTTATGCTTTTTTAAAAAATAAAATTATAAATTAGTTTTGTTTTTTTTTGTAAGTAATTATATTTTATTAGTTATACAAAAATGTTGTTTGTTAGTTATATTAAAAACTACAATTCATTTCTTATACAAAAAATGTATTTATAGTTAAAAATTTAAGTCTTGTTTTTTTATTTATTTTTTAATTTATACTTACATTTATTATATTTTTGTAACTAAATAATATAATTTATCATATAACATTTTTATGATAGCAAAGTTTGTAAATATTGATAATATTAGAGATAACATTATAAAATTAAAAAGTTTTAGTAAAGCAAAATTTTGTGCGGTAGTAAAAGCAAATGCTTACGGACACGGTATCGAGATTTGTAGAGGTATAAATGACTTAGTCGATTTTTATGCTGTTGCGACGGCAAAAGAAGCACTTACTGTAAAGAAAATGCGTTTAAAAAAGAAGATATTACTTTTATCAAAATTTGATTACAAAGATTTAAATGCGTTAATTAAAAATCAAATTAGATTGACAGTTGACACTTTAGATGATGTTGCACACATTGTTTCAACGGCAATAGCAAATAAGAAAAAAGCCTATGTACATATTAAAATTAATACAGGTATGAATAGGTTAGGTATAAAATCTAAAAGCGAGTTTCTTGAAATTTACAACACATTAAAAACTTGCGAATATGTAAAAATTGAAGGCATATACACTCACTATGCGACGGCGGAAAGTAAAAATAGTTACAAATTAAAACGACAAAATGCTAAATTTTTATCAATGATTAATTTAATACCGCCAAAAGAGTTAAAAAAGATAATTGTTCATTGTTCTAATTCTGCGGGCTTTTTAAAGTCGTCAAAATATGCTTACGATATGGTGCGTGTAGGTATTGCAATGTATGGTTATGACCAAACCGAAAAACTTGAGTTAAAGCCGGCACTTACTATTAAGGCAAAAGTTGTAAAAGTACAAGATGTTAAAAAAGGTGAAAGTGTTGGTTATGGCGCTGAATTTGTTGCTCCCTGTGATATGAAAATTGCGGTTGTTGCAATGGGGTATGCTGACGGCTTTTTGCGTCAATACAAAGATGGTTATGTATTAATTAAGGGGCAAAAATGTAAAATTGTTGGCAGAATTTGTATGGATATGTTTATGTGTGATGTCACACATTTGTATCTTGATAGTCTTAATCAATTTAAGGGTAACAAAAATAGTAATGGTAATGCGGTTAATAATTGTAAATCGAAAAATGAAAAGAATGAAAATTTGACTTCAAATGAAAATTGTAATGATAAAAAATTAATTGATGAACAAAACACTAATAAAATATATAATCAAAGCAATTCCTTTTTAGACGAATTTTTACAAAAAACTTTTGATGAATTTAATGAACAGGCTAACAAAGATAGTTTTACATTTGAAAATATTGCAAGTGAAAATAAAGATTGTGAAGAAAATGAAAAGACACAAACTAAGCATAATTTTATAAATGATTTTAGTAATTTTTTCGAAAAAAATGTTGATGAAACTTTATTTGTAAATAATGATATAATTTATAAATTGCTAAAATCGTCAAATAGTGATGACGGTAATATTTTTGACTTTGTACCATTAGGTGATATTTTACAAAATATATTACAAACAATTAAAGGTAGTTTGAAAGATTTAACTGAAAACCTTGAAAATGAACAGCGAAACAATCAAAAAGCAAGTAAAGTTGTTAATTTTGATTTAGTGGATGAATGGGCAACAATTTTGGGGCAAGATGGCAGTGTTTGTATCACTGCTAAGGACTTAGCAAATTTAACGGGGACTATTGAATACGAAGTGCTTACTAATTTTAATAATTTACGATTATAAAAAATTTGCTTAAAAAAAATTATACAAATTTTGTAAATTGTATAATTTTTTTTTATAAAAGTTAATTTAATATGTTTAAGTTTAACTTTTTAATTAGTAATTTCTATTACTCTTTTTTATTGTTATTTTGAGTTTTTGTTTCTAAATTGGTTGTGTCTATTTTTGTATCTTTTTCTATATTGTTATTAATTTCTTGTGAGTTTAAATTTAAAGTTGTATTTTCTTGTGTAATTAAAGATGAATTATTAAATTTTAATTCTTCTTTGTTTATTTTTGTAAATGCAAAATCTCGCAACTTATAAAATCCTATTGCTAATTTTTTAGATAAATAGTTTGTTAATCTATGTAATGTTTCTTTGTAGATAACAGATAAAATCATTCCATCAATAAACATTCCTACAGCACAAAGCATTATCCACCAAAAATATAAATCAGGATTTATTCCCATAACATATTCATAATATTTAGGTCTAATATATGTTCGTAAAAGTATGTTTTCGTGGAATAAGTACACAAACAATGAACAACTTGCTAAATAGTTAATGAATTTATTTTGGAATTTAAACGATTTAAAAATATTAAATAAAAACAGTAACATAGGCAATGTAATAGGAGAAAGTGTTATAGGTGTAAACCAAGAATCAAGTGATATAAATCTAGATAAGTACGGATGCCAATTAGGTGCAATTTTATCTAAAAATCCACCAACAAAGAAAATAGATAGGAAAATTAAAAACCACTTTACATTTTTTTTGCGGTTATTTGCAAAATCACTACAATATAGTTTCATATATGCAACTATGAAGTACACCATAAAAAAATGTGCCAAATATCCAACAGCAATTTCATCACTTAAAATAAATCCTACAACACTAAAAAACAAAAATATTGCAAAACAAAGTGTGAAATGTGCTTTTTGTCCGATATTATGAATAATCGTATTTAAAAGGGGGTGTACGGCATACATTATTACATATATACCAATAAACCAGTTATGTTCGAATAAATCAGGTAAAAATTGTCTTATCCAATCTTCTGTAGTAAATGAGTATCCGCCAATTAAGAAACTTGAAAATATTATTATTGAAATTAATGATGAATCAAGTAATAAATTAAATGCTTTATCTGCTTTTGTCTTTTTGCTGTCAACCAAAAAATAAGCGGAGCAAATAATAAATAGTACATTACCTATTTGTCCTGAAGCCATTAATATTTGTACAAATATGTTAATAAAATCATAAGACGGCGAATAGTCAACAAAACCGCGCGAAGTATCCAACGAATGACTTAAACAAATTAATAAAATTGCTATTATTCTTAGTAATTCTACACCCGAAAATCTTGCTTTTTTCTTTTCTACTTCATTATAATTTGATGTTTTTGCTTTTGTTTGCATTTTAACTCCCTAAAAAATTTATAAAAAAAATCACAAATATACAAAGTTTTTAAACTGCTTTTATTTTTTTATGTTAAGTATTAATAGTGATAGTAAATTAACACTTCTTTATAAAAAAAGATTAAAATTAATTAATCTGTCGTAAATATAAAAAAATAACCTAACGATAATTAATTTTATTTAATGGAAACATTTTATCACAAAAAATTGATTTTGTATAGTATTTACTAAAAATTTTTATGTCAATAAAAATTGACACTTTTTTAATGGTAAGTAACCTAGTAAAGATTTTTAAAATGTAAAAAGTTTATTTGCCTTTTGTTTTAACAAGTTTCTTTTGTAAAAAAATAAAAATTATTAGTCTAATATTTTTAAGACTAATAAAAAAGGAACTTACTTTGTGAGTATAGTTCTTTTTTTATTTATTTTTCATAGTTTCAAAATGTTTTAACTTTAAATAATAAACTATAAAAAAGTAAATTCTTTATAATTATTAAGAACACAAACAAGAACACAAATTAATTTTTGTTTTATTAAAATATAACTTTTTATATAAAATTTTTACATCATAATAAAATTTTGTGAACAATTAAAAAATCTTATTGAATTTGCCTTAAACTCTTGTTAGATTTTTTAAAATGTGATATATTATTCTATTATGAGAATAATTAGTGGAAGAAACAGGGGCAAAAAGTTGTTAATGCCAAATTTTGAAGGCACACGGCCAACAGCAGATTTAGTAAAAACGAGTATGTTTGGCTTATTAGATAGTTACATTTATGAGTCAAAAGTTCTTGATTTGTTTAGCGGTTCGGGAGCATTAGGGCTTGAATGCTTAAGCAGATATGCTGATTCGGCAATTTTTGTTGATAGCAACATAAAGGCGTGTGAACTTACACGAAAAAATGCAAATTCAATGCGATATAACCCTGAAATTTTAAATATGCAGTACGACAAAGCGTTAAACTTTTTAAGTAGGCGGGGTGATAAGTTTGATATAATTTTATTAGACCCACCATATTACAAAAACTTGGAGTCGTTAGCACTCATTGATATTTACAATAAAAAGTTATTAACTCCAAACGGCATTTGCGTTGTTGAAATGGCAAAAGAAGATAGTATGCTTGAAAAAGTATATGAACTTTATGAAGAATTAAAAAATCGTACTTTTGGCATAAAAAGAATATTGCTTTTAAAACCTAAATTTAATAATGGTGAAACTAATGAAAAAGAATAATGAAATTAAAATTGACGAAAATTTAATTAGTAGTGAAAACATACCTTGTATTATTTCAAACAATGCTAAAACAAATGAAAAAGATGAAATATTTATGCTTGAAGCAATAAAACAAGCGGAAAAGGCACGAAAGAAAGGCGAAGTGCCGATTGGTGCGGTGATTGTTTGCAACAATAAAATAATAGCGAAGGCACACAATTTGCGACAAACTACAAAAGACGCAACATCTCACGCAGAAATTTTAGCAATAAAAAAGGCGTGCAAAAAACTTAAAACTTGGCATTTAGTTGATTGTGAACTTTATGTTACACTTGAACCTTGTCCTATGTGTAGCGGTGCAATAATTAATGCAAGAATAAATAGAGTTGTGTTTGGTGCATTTGACAGTAAGGCTGGTTGTTGCGGAACACTTTATAATCTTCCGCTAGACTCTAGCTTTAATCATAGACCTAAGCAAGTGGTTGGTGGTGTGCTTGAAACACAATGTGCTGATATGTTATCGTCTTTTTTTAAATCAATTCGTGATAAAAAAAAGTAAATAGTTAAAATTTGTATAAATTCAACTTTTTATAAATGCAACTTATGTATGGAATGCAACTTATGTATGAAACTTAACTTAAAAGTTTAAAAATTTACAAATAAAAAATATTATTTAAAATCAAAATTTAAGTTAGTTAAAAATTAAATAATTAAAAAAATAAGTATAAAAAATAAAGTTGATTGCAAAAAAAATATGTATAAAATAAAAATTAAAGTTGATTGCAATTTAAAATAAAATTATAAAACTATAAATCAAATAAAAAAGAAAAAATTAAAATACAAATTATATGTGAATTTTAAAGACAAACAAAACAAATTACAATAAAATTATCAATAAATAATAAGGAGCAAAAGAAATGTTTTTAATAGTAGGACTAGGAAATTACGGAAAGGAATACGAAAGAACACCACACAATATGGGCTTTTTGACGGCGGATGAAATAGCAAAAGAAATGGGCTTAGAATTTACTAAAAACAAATGCCACGCATTAGTTGCCGAAGGCTTTTATAACGGCGAAAAAGTTATGATAGCAAAACCGCAAACATATATGAATCTTAGCGGAGTAAGTTTAAGTGAACTAATTAAAAAGTTTAAAATACCGCTTGAAAATGTCATTGTAATATTAGATGATATTGATTTACCTGTTGGCACATTGCGTTACAAAGCACACGGAAGCGGTGGAACGCATAACGGACTAAGAAACTGCGTTGAATTGGTTGGCACTGAAAACTTTGCTAGAATAAGAATTGGGGTTGGTAAACCAAATGTGCCTTTAACTGATTTTGTATTATCTAACATTCCTAAGGAAACATTTGAAGTTTTATTTAATGTAATTTTACAAGCAAGGGATAAAGTGCTTGATATGATAAAAAACAAGCATACTTTTCAAATTTAATTTATTTTATCATTTTGATTGTTAAATTATTAAAAATCAAAATAATTAAAATCTTTATTGAATTAAGATTAATGTTAAATTGAGTTGATAAAAATGTTAAATTTATTTAAAATAATTGTATAAATAAATTAAATGTTGCAACATAAATTAAACTTTAAGAAAATAATTAGCAAAATAATAAAATCAAACAAATAAAAAAAATGGATTAAACAAAAAAATTATATGTAAATGGTTAAGAAATGGAAATAACAAATCAACTAAAACAGTTTATTGAACACAGCAAAAACAAAATGACGGTGGGGG
>CALVZW010000056.1 GCA_944372675.1 uncultured Clostridia bacterium | reverse complement strand
ACAAATTAAAAATGAAACGCATAAAAACCATATATAACAGTTGGACAAATCAAATTGAAGAATCTTGTTCTTTAACCTTTTTTGAGTTATCTAAAAATGATTTTTTTAAATAATTTATTAATTAAGCATTGATAATTTTTATTAATTTATTACTCTTTGTTAATCTTATATAATTTAATTGTTATTAAAAATTAAAATAAATTTTAAATTTTAATTTATTAATCATAAAAATTTAAACTAAATTATATTCATAGAAGTTTTTATATGTCATACAAATTTAGTTAATCTTTTAAAGCAACTTTATTAAGTTTAATTACAAATATTTAATTTAAAATATGTAATAGTTTCATAATATAATACAAAAAAAGTAGGTTTACCCTACTTTTATTTTAAATTTGCTTTTAACGATTGTCTTACTGTTTTAGCCTTCTTTTTATAAAAATATTCTTTTTAATTATTAAAATAGTTTTGATTGTTTATATTGTTTTGATTATCTTGATTCTCTTGTAATGATTTAACCTTTTTATTTCTTCCAATAATCATAAGCACTACTGCAACAATTAACACAATGGTAAAAATTAAATTAAATAAATTAAATTCACTTAAAAGACCAAAAATTTCAAGCACTGCAATTATGATTGCAAAAACAATAGTAGTTGTAATCATACCGCGTTTTCTATTAAATTCTTCTTGTGGTAAACGCGTTCTTGATAATGCAATTGAAGAAAATATAATACCAAGAACCGTGAAAATTAAAATTAATCCAAAACTAATTGCTAAAATGGCCACTGCAGAATTTAAACCAGCATCATTTAATGAGTTTGACAAATCACCTATTATTATAGTTGCATAAATACCATATAAAGATGATATTGTTAAAACAATAAAACAAATTAAAGTAATGATTAATCCCACTAAAAGCAAAGGTCTACTACTTTTATTATCCATAACTCACTCCTAATATTAAAATAGCCATTTTAAGTTTATCAAATTTGCAAATTTTTGTCAACTAAATATTACAACAAGACTTGTTAAAAACTAAATTTACCCATATATTATTTATTTTCGATCTGTTAAATTTTCTTAAATAACTAATTTAAATTCATTTAGATTAAATAAATTCTATTTTATGCAAATATAAATTGCAATTTAGACTATTTAAATTTTATTTGTTAATTATTTTACAATAAATTATTTACAAATATATATAAATATATATTGTAAAAACACTTAAAGTAAAATAAAAAATATAATCATAATTTAATTGACTTTTTAAATAAATTATTGTAAACTGCCAATATATTAGAAAAAGGAGATTACAATTATGGAAAATGAATATAATAGAATGCCTTTAATCGGCGACCAAGCCCCAGCATTTAAGGCAGTAACAACACAAGGTGAAATTAACTTCCCTGCCGATTTCAAAGGCAAATGGGTAATACTATTTTCGCACCCAGCAGATTTCACCCCAGTTTGCACAACAGAATTTATGACTTTCGGTTCAATGATAGACGAATTTAAAGCATTAAACACTGAATTAGTAGGATTATCAGTGGACTCACTATATTCACATATTGCTTGGTTACGCAAAATTCAAGAACTTGAATGGAATGGCAAGAAAAACATAAATGTAACATTCCCATTAATTGAAGATATCAAAATGGAAGTAGCAAAAGCATACGGAATGATACAACCAGGACAATCAACGACACAAGCAGTAAGAGCAGTATTTGTAATTGACCCAAAAGGTATAATAAGAACAATTCTTTACTATCCACTATCAACAGGTAGAAACTTTGATGAAATAAAAAGAATAATTTTAGCACTTCAAAAAGCAGATAAGGACAATATTGCTACCCCTGCAGATTGGCGTCCAGGTGATGATGTCATTGTTCCAACAGCAGGTAGTTGTGGTGTTGCAAAAGAAAGAATGGATAACCAAACCGATGACCAATATTGTTTAGATTGGTTTATGTGCTTTAGGCGCGAAAAAAAGTGAAATGGTAAATATGTCTTATAAATCATTTTAATGTAGACAAATAACAAATTTTATTATGTTATTTGTCTATTTTTTTATTTTTAAGTAAGCAAACTTATACACCTTTCTTTTGCTTTTTAAAAAACAATACATTTTTTTAATAAAATTACTTGACATTGAATAAACTATTATATGTACTATAGTAGTAAACAAAGTATAATATATAATTAAAGGAGTTACAAATTGAATATACAATATAAAAAAGGTGTTTTAGAACTATGCATATTATCTGCTTTATATAAAAAAGATAGATATGGTTACGAGTTATCAGAATTAATTTCAAAAAATATAGACATATCCGAAGGCACAGTCTACCCTATTTTGAGAAAATTAAAAGACGAAGGCATTGTTAAAACCTATTTATCGGAAGAAAGTTCTGGTCCGCCTAGAAAATATTACTCCCTTACACAACTAGGAAAAGAAAAATATTTAAACGATTTACAAGATTGGGAAGAATTTTTAAAAATTGTAACAAAAATGTTAAAAGGAGAAGAAAACGAATAAAAAAGAATTTTTAGACGAATTAAGAAAAGAATTAAAAAAGAACAATGTATCTGATATTGAAGAAATAATTGAAGAATATGATAATCATTTCAACTACAAACTTGAAGAAGGAAGAACAGAAGAAGAAATTGCAAAAAAATTATCACCCCCTCAAGAAATTGCAAAAGAATTTATGGAAAATAAACCTACGAACACAAAATCAGATAAGTCAATTAAAATACTAGTCATAACCCTATTATCCATACCAAGTATAATGTTATATATTTTACTGTGGGGATGTGTTATTTTAATTGCTTGTACAAGTCTTGCAACATTGCTAGTGGGAATATGTTTAATCACTACATTAATACCCGAAAGTATAATTCCTAATATAGCATACGGCACATCTCTTTTTCTAGGTATTTCATTTTTAGGGCTTTCAATATTGTGTGCAATCGCTACTTATTATCTAAATTGTTACGTTGTGCAATGGTCAAAAGTTTATTATAGATGGACAAAAAATATATTAAACAACTTTAAATACCCTTCCCTTCCCCTTAATCCTATTTTCAATAAGAAATTAAACACAAAATTAAAACTTATTGCAATAATAAGTCTAATAATATTCCTTAGCACATTTGCAATTGGATATTTTATTGCTTGTGCTACAACAAAACATTTGAACCTTGGCATGTTTGGAATTGGTTTGTTTAATTATACTTACACATAATTTAAAATTATGTGTTTTTTTACAACACAACTATTATACATTATATAATAGTTAAAGAAGAAAAAATGATTTATAATATAATTAGTTTATTGAGTTTTTTAATAATAGTACTAATATGTTGTATAACAAAAAGATTTAAATATAATAACATAATACTGCAAAGTATTTCAGTAATAATATTTTTAAGTAAACTTTTTGAATATATTGTTAATAACATACAAGGTAACATAACAATACCTGTCGAAATAAGTACCATTAGTTATTTTATAGTATCAATAATAATAGCATTTAAAATAGAAAAAATGTATAACATAGCATCGTTTTTTGGTATTGTATGCGGATTAGGATATTTCCTTTTTTACATAATATTAGGGTTTACAGTAGAAAATGAAATAACTACAAAAGGATTAATAGAAGGTATTTTTTGTCACGGCTATTTATTAATTACAGGAATATATATATTTACACAAGAAAAATTTAATAAAGAAAAACACTATTATTTGTGGATAACAATACTAGGAATAATTAGTTGGTCAATGGTATTTTTTGACATAGAACAACGCGGAATAACTTTTATTTATTACATAATAAAGCCAACATATCTCTTTGTAAGCGAACAGATGATAATAAATGTCGCAATTATAATGACATATTATATTATTATATTAATACTATTTTATACACTAATAAAATTATTTTATAGATTTAATAACAAACTTTACGACAATAAAATACAATATAAAAAAATAAAAAAAATTATTAATTTTTACTAAGCATCTTTAAAACCACATAAAATTTCACATTAAGATTAAATAAGAAAATTGTATCATATACTTATATAACAATGTCGGTAATACAACTTCTTTGAATCACGAAAGCTTAAATCTAATCATCTATCACATACTGCACCCCTCTATTTATAAATCTTTCGTAACTCTTGTGTTTTTATTTATTATTAATAATTTAAAGTGATACAAAGTAAATTAAAACTTAAATTTTTTACTATTTTTGACCCAGCGCCTTCATCACAAAAGTGCGTTTTTATAAAATACTTAATATTATTAAAAGCAAAAAAATATTTTAAACTACTTAAAATTACTAAAATTTAGGGCATTATGCTCCCCCACTGCTCTCCACCTTTTATTTTCTTATATAAAGTAATAGGAACTGTTTTTGCAGTCCCTATTTTTCTTTTTAATTCATTATCATACCATTTTTGTTTTTCTTTCTTTTATACTAACAATTTTGAGAAACACGAATTGTTGTTCTTTTACTTTTAGGTAATGATACAAAAAACATCAATTCGCTTCACTAAATTTAAGCAAATTGATGTTTACTATTACATTTGTCTATCATGTTCAATTTCTGTCTTTTGTGCGTTTTCTTCTTTTCTTGCTGGGTTGTAGATTTTGAAAATTTCAAATATCGCACTAAAATTTTATTTTTAACTCTACAAACGCATTTGTCTAATATTTTTTCACTAAATACTATGCCACTAATTTCTTCGCCATGCGTTTGGATAAGCATAATCCTAGGCTTAATTGCAGCATTTCCTGCTCTTGCGTTTATAGCTTTCAAATTTCCATTCTGTCTAATGAGACATACTCCGTCTTTAAACTTATAAAATTCCCTTATTGTGCCAACATGCTCATAAGGTCTCGTTTTATAATAACCTTTGACCAAAAATCTATCAAGTTTTGCGGATGTTGAATCAATATTTGTATTAAAACACTTTGGAGGCAAGTCTAAATCTTCAATATAGCAACGCACATAATTGAGAAATATAAAAACTGCTGCAAAACCTTGAATCACATTTTTTGATATTTTAGCTTTAGTTTTATAATCAACAAGTTCAACTCCATTATCTGTTTCGAGTTCGTACGCAAGGCTTACTACAGGGTAGCGACCGTTATTAACTTGATACCAATATAGTTTACTAATGTCGTAAAAGTTTTGATTTTTATTGCTTTGATAAAAAAAATGCTCTTTTATTGCTTCATATTCTTTGTTTTCCATAACACTCTCCATTAATAATATTTTATAAGGTTTATTAGATTTCACTCTTTAAAACGAAGTATAACATAGTTTTACTTACTTGTTAATAAATTTTAGCAAATAGCCTATTACCTTTTTTTTAAAGCAGTCTAAAATATACATCATTGCTAAAACAAAATTGTAAGAACTTTTAATAAAATAAAACTCCCCCAACTCAACTTCAGTCTTAATTTAATAAAAAAATATTTAATTTTATTTAACCAAAATGATTTTTATATTTTCTCTTCACCTTTCCTCTCGTATCTCTTATAACATATTTAGACATGTCCTCTTTACAAAATATGCTATTGAGATTTAGTCGGTAAATCGCATCCTTGGTAAGATAAGTTTTTATTTCTAAAATTAACCTAAAAACTTTATGTGCTAATATAGCGCAGTCGATAGTACACCGCCTTGATAAAAGAAATTAAAAAGTTGTAAAAAATTTAATACAAATACGCAAATTTATTACTTTTAAATATTTTTATATATCATTAACATTCATAAAAAATAAATTTTAAAAAAAATAAATTTTGATGTATTATTTTTTAAATTATTTATTCTAATCTTTGTACAATTTTATATTAAAGAAATACAACCAACTTTAAATAAATTATATGAATTGGTTTTTAAAAATAAAAAAATTTAATTTAAGCATAATAAATTTATTAAATACAAATAATTTAGGTAATTTTTATAAAAAGTGAGTGTAAAAAAAATTAATATTTATTTATTAATTTATATCCATATTAAACACTCCATTTAAAATAATTAAATGCCTATCTATCAAAAAAATTAAAATTTCTCAATAAATTTATATCTTGCCCTATTATTCGTCTTAAATAAAACTTCACGGGTAAACCCCGTAAAGTTTTATTTTTCAAAAAATTAAGTATTATAAAATATGTATAAATTTAACTTACCTAATAAATAACGCAATAAAAAATTGTTCATAATAATTTAAACAAATTAAAAAAATAATTATATAAAATTACAATAATGCAAATAAATATAAAAAAAAGTGAAAACTTGGTAAAAATTCTTGACAAAATAAAAAAAATATGATATATTGAACAGGCAACAAAAAACATGTCAAACAATATATAAAAAATAAAACAAACAATAAAATATGGAGAGATGGCTGAGCGGTCGAAAGCGGCGGTCTTGAAAACCGTTGAGGTTAATAGCCTCCTGGGGTTCGAATCCCTATCTCTCCGCCACGAGGAGGCTGATGGACGAAATTGTCTAATTCAGCCTTTTTTTCTTTTAAAATTTTATCATTTTCATAAAAATGGAAGCCTAAATTGTCGAGGCCCCAATTTTTATTTTCAAAATTATTTTCACTTGTTTCTTTTTTCTCAAATTTTTCTAAAATTCTTTTTGCGTAAAGTTCGT
>CALVZW010000055.1 GCA_944372675.1 uncultured Clostridia bacterium | reverse complement strand
TTTAGCATTTTCGTCTATCTTTTCTGTAGATTTATTACATTCATTTAACAATTCGCATTTATTGCAAGGCAAAACTCTTGGTTCAAAACCTTCAAATATGATATTATCTACATAATTAAAGCACTTTCTATATTCTTCTTGTGATTTAAGAGTCCAACCAATAATAGGTAAGTTAGAAAACTTTTTAACAATTCTATTAGGTAATTCGTTTGCATCATAGGCAATAAAGTTAGGTTTTGAGCGTTTATTAAGTTTCATTTTTCTCAATACCATTCTTTTTAAAAGTGGTATGTGCTTAAATTCTTTTCCTTTAAATGAACAAGCAATTTGACCACGCAAAACATTTGGTGAATATTTTGCAAACCATTCTAATGAAAGTGGGTTAAATGATTGAACAGCAACATCGCCTTTGTATTGTCTAATTAGTTTGCAAACTGCTTTTTCTAATTGTCCAACTCGTGATTGATTGTCTTTTAAATCTAATAAAATGCCTACTTTACCATCTACAAGTTGTAAAACTTGTTCAAGGGTAGGGATACATTCATCTGTATTAAGAAGTTTGTAATCTTCCAATTGTGCTTTTGTTAAATTTTTAACATATCCATCTTTACCAGTCATTCGTGATAATTGTTCACCACCAAAAACGACTACAGTTCCGTCGGCTATTAACTGTACATCACATTCAATAATATAATTTTTATCTATTGCCTTTTGAAATGCTGACAACGAATTTTCAGGGCTAATATGGTCGTGCAACCCTTTATGCGCAATAAAATTTTTTGTTATAAATGGTTCTTCAATTTCAATATTCATAAACTCTCCTTAATGACATTTGGCTATTTAAGGGGATTAATTTGGCAAGTTTAGCCAAAAGTCGATAATAATATATAATACGCAAAAATGCGATAAATTCAATAATTTATGATTTATTATATCATATTATTATGATTTTGTCTAGTATTTTATGCGAAAAATATATCTTTTTTTGTTATATTATGTTATTTTTTTGCATTTAAACAATAAAAAAACTATGATTAAGTGTGCAATTAAGCATAAAATTAATGTTGTAACAATTTAATATTTGCTTAAACTTAATAAATATTCTTTTTAAATTATTATTTGAAGACAATTTATGATGTTGCCATTGTATAAATACTTGACGATTTTGTTATAAAATTGTATAATTTATTTTAGGAGAGTTTATGGACAATAGACAAAAATACATTCGTAATTTTTGCATAGTTGCACACATTGACCACGGCAAGTCTACGCTTGCTGATAGAATGCTTGAGTTAACGCAAACTGTTGCAAAACGAGATATGGAAGAACAAATTTTGGACAGTATGGATTTGGAAAGAGAAAGGGGAATTACTATTAAACTAACTCCAACCAGAATGAAATATAACTATAAGGGACACGAATATACACTTAATCTTATTGATACTCCTGGGCATGTCGATTTTACCTACGAAGTTTCTCGTTCTCTTGCAAGTTGCGAAGGTGCGATATTAGTAGTTGACGCAACGCAAGGTGTAGAAGCACAAACTTTATCTAATGTTTATTTAGCACTTGAAAATGATTTGGAAATTGTACCAGTAATCAATAAAGTTGACTTACCAAGTGCTAGGGTTGACGATGTAATAAAAGAAATTGAAGATAGTATTGGATTGCCTGCAAAAGATGCTCCTTTAATATCGGCAAAGGAAGGAATTAACATTGATAAAGTTCTTGAAGCAGTTATTGAAAATATACCTGCACCAAGTGGCGTGGAAGATGCACCATTAAGGGCATTAATTTTTGACTCAAAATATGATAATTTTAAGGGTGCAGTGTGCATTATTCGTGTTGTTGACGGAAGCGTAAAAGTGGGTTCAAAGATTAAACTTATTCAAACAGGCAAAATTTTTGATGTAACAGAAGTAGGAGTATTTAGCCCACACGCAAAGAAAACTGATTCACTACTTGCTGGAGATGTAGGATATTTATGTGCAAGTATAAAAGAAGTTGCTGATGCTAAAGTGGGTGGGACATTTACTGATTTTGATGCAGATGTTGAGCCATTGGCTGGCTATAAACAAGTTGTGCCTGTG
Source organism: uncultured Clostridia bacterium (assembly GCA_944372675.1). Classification (GTDB taxonomy): domain Bacteria; phylum Bacillota; class Clostridia; order Christensenellales; family UBA1242; genus CAKVOD01. Next base: position 4,650 of record CALVZW010000055.1, on the reverse strand, counting down.
GTATTTAGCGGTATATTTCCTATTGATAGTAATCAATATGAAGAACTTAAAGACGCACTTGAAAAACTTAAATTAAATGATTCATCCTTGCAAGTTCAACCAGAAGTTTCGCAAGCATTAGGATTTGGTTTTAGATGTGGTTTTTTAGGACTGCTTCATATGGAGGTAATTACTGAAAGAATAGAAAGAGAATTTAATATTGAAGTAATAACTACAGCACCAAATGTTAATTACAAAGTTTATAAAACTGATGGACAAGTAATTGAAATTTCAAACCCAGCGAATTTACCTAAGGCAGTTGAAATAGACCATATGGAAGAGCCGTATGTTAACTTGCATATTTATTTACCACCTGAATATGTTGGTGCAATAATGGATTTGTGTCAAGAAAAAAGGGCAACTTTCTTAGATATGCAATATGTTGACAGTAAAAGAGTAAAACTAACTTACGATATGCCATTAAATGAAATAATATATGATTTCTTTGACCAATTAAAATCTCGTTCAAAAGGGTATGGAAGTCTTGACTATGAGATAACCGATTACAAAACAAGCGATTTAGTAAAATTAGATATTTTGCTAAACAATGAAATTTGTGATGCCTTAAGTCTTATTGTTCATAAAGACAAGGCATACGCAAGAGGAAGAAGCATTGCTGAAAAGTTAAAAGAAGTAATACCTAGACAAATGTTTGAAGTTCCTGTTCAAGCTTGCATAGGAAATAAAGTAATTGCAAGGGAAACAATAAAAGCATATCGCAAAGATGTACTTGCTAAATGTTACGGCGGAGATATTACTCGTAAGCGAAAACTACTAGAAAAACAAAAAGAAGGTAAAAAGAAGATGAGAAAAATTGGATCTGTGGAATTACCTAGTGAAGCATTCTTATCTATCTTAAAAACGAATTAATGAGAAGTTTATATATTCACATACCTTTTTGTCAGCAAAAATGTTATTACTGTGATTTTTGTAGTTTTGTATGTAGCGACGACACACAGCAAAAATATGTTGACAAATTAATTGAAGAATTAAAGTTTAAAGGAACAAAAGAACAATTAAAAAGTGTTTTTATAGGTGGTGGGACTCCTAGTTGTTTAAGTGAAAATTTAATTGCTAAAATAATGACGGCGGTTTCAACATATTTTGAAATTAATGAAACAACTGAAATTACAATAGAATGCAACCCTAATTCTTTGAACGAGCAAAAACTTAAAGCATATAAATGCGCTGGCATTAACCGTTTAAGTTTAGGAGTGCAAAGTTTAAATGAAAAAATTCTAAAAACCATAGGAAGAATTCATACTTGTAAAGAGTTTTATCAGATAGCCCCGTTAATTCAAAAATACTTTTCAAATTTCAATTTTGATATTATGATTGGCTTACCTAATCAAACAAATTTTGATGTAGTTGACACTATTAAAAAATTAATGCAATTTAGCCCAACTCATATTTCTATGTATTCACTTATTTTAGAAGAAAACACCAAATTATTTAATCAAGTTCAAAACAACGAAATTAAATTACCTTTAAATGATGATGTGGTTGACCAATATATTATCGGTTTAAATACTCTTAAAGAGTTTGGATTTTATAGATATGAAATTTCAAACTTTTGCAAAAAAGGGTATGAAAGTAAGCACAACTTAAATTATTGGGAATGTGGTGAATATTACGGAGTTGGAGTTAGTGCACATTCATATTTAAATAATGAAAGATTTAGTAATACAAATAATTTGATAGATTATATAAATTGTAAAAATTTTGAACCGTTTTTTAAAGAAAAATTAACTAGCAAAGAACTAATTGAAGAACGAATAATGCTAGGGTTGAGAACAGAAAAAGGGCTTAATATTAGTAAACTAAAACAAAATTTAAACTATGATATTCTCAAAGAAAAAGGGGATGTAATACAAAATTTATTAGATAATAAATTTGTAAAAATAGAAGAAAACCATTTAAAAATATGTGAAGATAAATTTTATGTAAGTAATTCTATTATTGAAAAACTAATTTAATAAAAAAATATAATACAACAAATATTGTGTATTATATTTGTAAAATACACAATATATTGAGGTGATAAAAATGAAATTAAAACCAACTGTTGCTATTGTTGGCCGTCCAAATGTGGGCAAAAGCACATTATTTAACAAGTTAATTGGCAAGCGTGTTAGTATTGTAAAAGATGAACCTAATGTTACTCGTGATAGAGTTATTATGGATGCGGAGTGGCTTAATTACAAATTTACATTAGTTGACACAGGTGGGCTTGAATTAAAAAGTCAAGATGAAATGCAAAAGCACATTGTTTATCAAGCAAAACTAGCGATTGATGTAGCGGATGTCATAATCTTCTTAGTTGACGGGAAACAAGGGTTACTACAAGGCGATTTTGATGTAGCAGAAGTGTTGCGAAAATCTAAAAAGCCGATAGTTTTAGCAGTTAATAAAGTTGATAATAATAAATGTGATGACCTTTATGATTTTTATCAATTAGGACTTGGAGACCCTATTGCAATTTCTGGGGAACAAGGCAAAGGACTTGGTGATATGCTTGACGAAGTTGTCAAAAACTTCAATGTGGTTGAAGATGATGAAAACAAAGATGAACCATTAAAAATTGCTATTGTTGGCCGCCCAAATGTTGGCAAATCTAGTTTAACTAATCGTTTGCTTGGAAGTGATAGAATGGTTGTTGCTGATAGAGCAGGAACAACTAGAGATAGCATTGACAGTTTGTTTAGATATAACGGAAAAGAATATATTCTTATTGACACTGCGGGAATACGCCGAAAAAATGCGATTGAATTGGATAGCGTTGAATATTACAGTGTTATTCGTTCACTTGATGCAATTAAGCGTGCAGATGTTTGTTTAATTGTGCTAGATGCTAGCGAAGAAATAACTGAACAAGATGTCAAAATTGCTGGATTAGTTCACGAACAAGGCAAGCCATCGGTTGTGGTATACAATAAATGGGACAAAATTGAAAAAGACGAGTCAACAAGTCGCAGATACAAACAAAAATTAGATGAAGATTTAAAATTTATGTCCTATTTTATGCCACTCTTTGTTTCAACAAAAAGCGGGCAAAGATTATCAAGTATTATGCCTGCAGTACTTAAAGTCTATGAAAATGCGTCAAGGCGATTGCAAACAAGCACACTAAATCAAATACTAATGGATGCGGTTACAATCACTCCGCCACCATCTCAGGGCGGGCGTAGATTAAAAATTAAATATATGACGCAAGCATCAACTAATCCACCTACATTTGTTTTGTTTGTAAATGATAGTACTTTGCTACATTATAGTTATGAAAGATATCTTGAAAATCAAATTCGAAATGCTGTTGACTTTAGTGGAACACCTATTGTTTTAGTGGCTAAAGATAAAAAATAACTTTTCTTTAAAAATAATTTTGAAATTGTATTTATAAAAAAGTTAAAAATGTTAATTATATTTTCATAAATTTAGTTTTTTAATAAAATAAATGATATAATTTGTTTGTTTGTTTTATTGTTTATTTAAATAATGTCAATACGAAAATAAGATAAAGGGAACTTATGAAAGAATAGGGTAAAAATATGATTTGGTATATGTTTTTAATATTAGGAATAGAAGTAGTTATTTCGTATTTTTTTGGCAATATAAGTTTTGCTAGAATTTTGTCAAAATTGAAGAAAGGCGATATTACCAAAATGGGAAGCGGAAATCCTGGTTCTACAAATATGTTGCGAACATACGGAGCAAAATTTGGCTTTTTAACATTATTATTAGATGTAACAAAAGGTGTATTACCTGCATTAATGGGGTATTTAACATTTATTGGTGAAAGCAACAGTGATTTTATGTTAGTTGGGTTATATGCTTGCGGATTAGGTGTTGTACTTGGTCATATGTTTCCTGTATGCTATAAATTTAAAGGTGGAAAAGGGGTTGCAACAACGCTTGGAGTTTTTGCCGTAGCAGACCCATTAATAATGTTGTTTGTATTTATTGGTGCATTTATTTATGTTTTATTCTTTGAATATGTTTCAGTTGCATCATTATTATTAGTAACTGCGATGTCAATAGTCGAAGTTTACAAAATACCTGATGATTTACCATCTGGAGTTTCCTTAACAATAAGAGTTTTAATATTTGTATTGTTTACATTAGTTTGGTTTGCACATAGACAAAATATTCAAAGGTTATTAGTAGGCAAGGAAAACAAAGCAAATCTTAAAAAGGCACTAAAAAAGGTTTTAAAACAAGAAAAAAAAGAACAAAAGCAACAAATAAAAATTGAAAATAAACAACAAAAGAAACTAATTAAATCGCAAAAGAAAGTTACAAAATCAGAAAAACGCAACAATAAAAAACAATTAAAATGTTTGAAAAAACAAAATAAAAATCGCTTGTAATGAAATTAATTTTTAAAACATTTATTATACCTTTTAATTCTTATACTGTAAAAGTATAAGTTTTTTTATTTAATGTTAGTAAAATTTAATTTAAATTCAAATATTTAGTGATGTATTTAGCATAAAGCAAAAATTGTTTGAATATAATGTTATAAATTTTAGGAGGATTTAATGGAAAACAGCATATACCAAGATATTGCCAAAAGAACTAATGGCGACATTTATTTAGGGGTTGTTGGACCAG
>CALVZW010000054.1 GCA_944372675.1 uncultured Clostridia bacterium | reverse complement strand
TTGCACACACTCCATCACGAATAAGACAAGCAACAACTCCTGAAGTTTTAAAAGGTAAAAAGTTTGCTAAAAAAATTGTTATGTAGACAATTCGTTTGGATAAATTGTTTTACAATTATTCTTAATCATTCAAGAATAAGTTTATTAATTAAATTTAGGAAAGAAATGTTAAATAATTTACGAGTATTTTTTATTAATTAATAAAATATGAATGTAATTTATTATTTATAAATTGAATAAATAATATTGTGAATAACAATTAAGATTAATCAAAATTAATAGGTAATTTGTTGAAGCAATTTATTTAAGTAAAGAGTAAAATGTTTTTTGGTGGGGTATTAAAAATTAAATATTGACAAATCAATTATATGTATGTTAAACTAAGCAAAAAGGGGATAAATATGAAATTAGATTTAATAGAATATGTAAAACATATGCAAGATACGGAATATTTTACTCGACTAGATTACACTGTTTTCACTATGTTTTTGAATTATTGTTATAAAATCAGTTACAATGAGAATAAGCCTATTATTGATAGTTTTGTTCCACAATTTCCTTTTGATTTAAATATCGATGAAGAAGACGAAGAAGTATATAAATTAAAAAAATATTGGTTAAAACAAATAACTGGGGCTTCACAATTTGTTTTATTAACTTATGGGTTAGATTTAGTTTATGAAGATATGAAAATTATGCTTAAGTCAAAAAATATTGAGCAGTTAAAAAAGCAAAGTAATATTTTTAATCTAATGCCAAAAGATGAGCAAGTTAAATTAACTCAAAATTATAAAAATATAAAACAAAAAATAATTGAACAGTTGGGAACTTCTAGTGGAATTAATGATTTTGCAATTATTAAAGCATTGCGAAATAGTATTTGCCATAATGATGAAGACCACGACTTATATAATTTGCGTAGTTGGGGTGGAGGGGAATTAGATTTAAGATTAACTTTTAATGGTAAAAAAATAAAACTTAATCTCACAGTCAATGAGTTAGAAAAACTTTGTTCATTTTACATTGAATTAATGGATATAAATGGTGGTTGTACATGGATTTATAAAATTGTTGATGATAAATATAAACCGTATTGGGGTTTTATTTACAATGATAAGACGATTGATATCACCGATAGACATCAGCAATCATATTTAAATAGAATCGGTATAGCATATAAAAAACTAGGAACGCCAATAAGAATGGTACATTATCCAAGTAAAGAAGATGCTGGATTATATGCTTATGAAATTTTTACAATTTTTAAATTAATGTCTATTTTCTTTAAGGAATGTGATAGACCAATATTGCCTATTTTGATGGATAATATGGATAATCCTAATGTTTATTTGGATATAGAATCGCCTGTTGAACGAATGATTGTAATAATTAATTTAGCTTTATTGCGATACTTATTAACTAGCAAATCAAGCGAGTATTACGCAAATATTGTGCAGGAAAAGATAAAATCAAATATGGATGCAAAAAAGGATAAGACAGAAAGTAATATAAATTTATACATTAATAAAATTAGGAATTCCTTAGTACATGGTAGATTTTTCATAGATTTAATAGGGAAAAAATGTGTGTTCTATGACGAACCAATTAAGGAATTATCTTTGAAATCAAAAAAAATGTCTAATCAACAAGCAGAATTATATAAAGAATATATTGAACGGGGAGAAGCTGTAGATAAGGTAAAAAATTTAGTTTGTATTGGCGAAATATCTCTCACAAATTTAACTGATTTAGTTAAAACTTGCGTTGGACAAAGTATAAAAAAGACACGCATTAAAAATGTATTAAACAAATCAAATTTAGTAAATCAAGATTACTTATATAAATAATATAAATGCAAAATTATAAATATAAATTATTTGTTGCTACAAATAATTTTTTTTATTGATATTAATTGTTTAAAAATTTAAAAAAATAAACATTTTAGGTTTTATGATAAAATCATTTATATTATGTTGCTTAAATGCTTGTTAAATTGTCAAAAATTTGATATAATAAGTGCAAATTTCAAATTAGAGGTTTAAAATGAATTTTATAAAAAAAATATTTAGTTCTGACAATGCTAGAGCATTGGACAAAATAGGAAAAATTGCAGATAAAATTGAGGGACTCGATGAAAAATATACTCAAATGTCTGATAGCGAATTAACTAATAATACGCAAGTGCTAAAAGATAGATTATCTAATGGCGAAACTTTGGATGATATTTTACCTGATGCTTTTGCAACTGTTCGAGAAGCAGCAAAAAGAGTTTTAAATATGAAACCTTATCACTGTCAATTAATTGGTGGTATAGTTTTGCATCAAGGTCGTATTGCTGAAATGAAAACCGGTGAAGGTAAAACTTTGGTGTCAACACTTCCAGCATATTTAAATGCTTTGGCTGGTAAGGGTGTTCATGTTATTACTGTCAACGAATACTTAGCAGAAAGAGATGCTCAATGGATGGGTAAAGTTCACAAATTCTTAGGACTTACTGTTGGTGTTACTTTGTCGGGTATGAGTCCACAAGATAAAAAAGCGGCTTATGCTTGCGATATCACTTACGGAACTAACAACGAATTTGGCTTTGACTACCTTCGTGATAATATGGTTAGCGACTTAAATCAAAAGGTGCAAAGGGGACACGAGTTTGCAATTGTCGATGAAGTAGATAGTATTTTAATTGATGAAGCAAGAACTCCACTTATCATTTCTGGTCGTGGCTTTAAATCTAGTGAAGACTATAAGACGGCGGATAGATTCGTCAAGTCTTTAAAGCCTGATGATTACGAAATCGACGAAGAAAAAGACAGAGTTAGATTAACTGAAAGCGGTATTGAAAAGGCGGAAAGATTTTACAAAGTTGAAAGTTTGTATGATGTAGATAATATGGAATTAAACCAATTTATTAACAATGCACTCATTGCTAACACAAGAAAATTCCGCGATACTCATTACATTGTTCAAGATGACGAAGTTATTTTGGTTGACGAATTTACTGGCCGTTTGATGCCGGGTCGTCGTCTTAGTGAAGGATTACACCAAGCAATTGAAGCAAAGGAAGGCGTTACAATTAAAGATGAAAGTGCTACACTTGCTACAATCACTTTCCAAAACTACTTTAGAATGTACAAAAAACTTTCAGGTATGACTGGTACTGCTAAAACTGAAGAAACTGAATTTAGAAAAATATATGGCCTAGATGTTGTAACAATTCCTACAAACCGTCCAGTTTTAAGAATTGATGAACCTGATATTGTTTATACAACTATTAAAGGTAAAAACAAGGCTGTTGTTGAAAGAATTAAAGAAGCCTATGAAAAAATGCAACCAGTGTTAGTGGGTACTGTATCAGTTGCAAAGTCGGAAGAATTAAGCGAAGAACTTAAAAAGGCTAAAATTAAGCATGTAGTTTTGAATGCTAAAAATCACGAACAAGAATCGGCAATCGTTGCGCAAGCAGGTAAAAAAGGTGCTGTTACAATCGCTACTAATATGGCTGGTCGTGGTACGGATATTTTGCTTGGCGGTAACCCTGAATTTTTGGCAAAACAAAAATTGAAAGAGTTAGGCTACAATGATGCTCAAATTGAACTTGCTACCGCTTATCATGTTGCTGATAATGACGAAATCAAAAAGGCAAGAGATGAATACTACAAGTATTACAAAGAATTTAAAGAGCAAACTGACAAAGAAAAAGAAGAAGTCGTTGCTTTGGGCGGACTACTAATTATTGGTACAGAACGACACGAAAGCCGTCGTATAGATAATCAGTTGCGCGGTCGTGCTGGCCGTCAAGGCGACCCTGGTAGAAGTGTATTCTACATTTCACTTGAAGATGACTTGGCTAGAATATTTGGTGGAGATAAATTAAAGTCAGTTGCCAACTTCTTTAAATTACAAGAAGACGAACCTTTACAATTAAAAATGTTATCAAGACAAATTGAAGCAGCACAGAAACGAATTGAAGGTAACAACTATGCTCAAAGAAGATATTTAATTGAGTACGACGATGTTTTAAACCAACAACGCAGTTTAATTTATGCTGAACGCGATAAAGTGCTTGCTGGCATTGATATGCACGACCAAGTTTGCAAAATGCTTGAAGAACAAGTTGAAAATGTATTAAATGATATTGTTGATGCAAATAAGGTATGGTCAGATTGGGACATTGAAGAAATAAATAAGGAACTTGAAGAAAACTTCTTTGAAAAAGATGAAAACTTTATTACTGAAGAAAAAATTCAAGATATGGAATTGCCTGAACTTATTGACTTAGTTAAAAAAGAAGTTATGACTCGATTTGAGAATAAGAAAAAAGAATTTGACGATTTAGGATTAATGCCATTTGATTACCTTGAAAGAATTATTATGCTTCGTGTTGTTAACCACTTCTGGATGGAGCATATCGACACAATGACAAACCTTAAGCGTGAAATTGTAACTCAAGGCTTTGGTAATCAAGACCCTATCATCCCTTACAAGAGGGAAGCAAATATGCTTTATTTTGATATGATTGAAAAAATTAATCGAAATGTTGCTATGGGACTATACAAAATGCAAAAACCTGTTATACAAGTTAAAGAAAGAGTAAATCCTTACGGCACTAAGGCTCAACAGGAAGGACAAACAAATTCAACCGAACCAACTAGACAAGCAAAAACTGACAAAGTTTGTGGAAGAAATGACCCTTGTCCTTGCGGAAGCGGTAAAAAATATAAAAATTGTTGCGGTAAAAATAGTTAATATTAAATTATGTGAAAGTAAAGGAGGAAACTATGGTAAAAACTATTTTATCAAATTTATGTTTGGCTGTTGTAATATTGGCTAGCGGACTAATATTTTCCGCTTGCGGTGATAGTACACTAAAAAACGGAACTTATGAAGATGCTGGGGTTATTTATAATGTATCTAATAATTCCGCTACCATTACTGGAGTTAGCGAAAGTGCAACAGAAATTGTTGTTCCTACAGAATTTAAAGGGGTTAAAGTTGTAGGAATAAGTGATAACGCATTAAGTGGTAGTAGTGTTACAAAAGTTTCATTTGAACAAAAAGATTTTAAATTACTAAGTTTGGGAGAAAAAGTTTTCAGTAATTCTCAAGTTAAAACTATTGAAAATTTACCTGCAAATGTAATACTAAGTGAAAACTCTTTAGAAGGATTAAAAAATCTTGAAACAATATCAACCTATGGCGTTGGCGAATTTTCAGTGGTTAACAATGCTTTAATACAAACTAAAGATGAAAATACAAAGTATTTAAGATTGTTGCCCGCTAATTCACAGCCACAAGATAATTTTAATAACGGAACATATACTGTAACAGGGTATAATTGGGTTTTTGATTATGCAGTAGAATACAATCAATTTATTAAAGATTTAATAATTTGTAATGATATTCAAAGAATAGAATCTTATGCTTTTGCTAATATTAATTTAGATTCAATAACTTTTGCCGATGATGTAAGTAAAAATGATATTTTTGTTGATGGCACAGCATTTACAGCACACAAAGATTTAAAAATTTATGTGCCTGCTGAAACGGAACGAGAATTGAGTTCTTGGTTAAATTACAGTAAAAATTATATATACGGTCATAATTGGTTAGTACATCCAGTTGGATGTACCAACGAAGGACAACATTGCCATGGCGGAAGATTGGGAAATACTGTTCCAGCATCGTATACAGGTTGGAGATATTCAATTAGCGGAAATTCGTATACAATAAATGCTAATTACACTTATATAAGTACAATACCAAATTATATGTTAAAAACTTATGATGAAATAGTTGCAGAGTAATAAAAACAATATATGCGATAAGATGAGTAAAAAACTGTATGAAGAAATACAGTTTTTTTTGTAATTAAAAATAAATAACAAATTAATATAATTTGTTAAAATTTAAAATTAAAAAATATTTTTTTTGCTATTAAATATTTAGTGAATAAATGTCATTATAAAATAATAAAACTATTAATATGAAAATAAAAAAAATAAAAAAAATTTAATTTTTTCAAAATTTTTTTTAATTATAAATTGACAAATTTTTTTAAAATTTATATAATTAATTGAAATGGGGTGGGTTATGACATTTGGTAAGTTTAACTATGAAAAATTAGATGATTTTGAACAAGTTTGTTTGTGTTATATTTTTAGCCAAATGTTCATAAATGATGAAAATATTAGTAAAAAATTTTTATCAAAAAAAATGTGGATAAAAACATATTATGGTCTAATTAGTTTAAATGAAAATGGTAAAAAGTTTTTAAACTATTGCAAGAAAAATGATTATATTTTTAAAGCAAATAATTGTAGATTTAATTATGAAAATATTACTGAAGCATTATGTTTAGTGAGTAAAAATTGCACAAAATGCAGTAATATAAAAAAATTTTACTATTATACTAATTTATCGAAAGAAGAGTCAATAAAAAATGGATTTTTAGAATATTATAACAAAAATTTTATAACATTAACAAATTCTGGCTTGGAATATATGTTAAAAAAATGTGCAGAAAAAACTGAGATATTTGCTTCAATTAATAGATTAAAAAATTCTTGTGAAGAACAAGATTGTTATTTAGTTATTTGCAAAACTAAATATGACGATAAATATAGATAAAATTCAACAATAATTTTTAAACAAAAAAATTTACATATCAATGTAAATTTTTTTTTTAAGAATTCAAACTAATTTGTTAATCTTAAATTTTTTAGTAATTAATTTGGTTATTGTTAAAACATTTGACTAAAAAAATAAAAATGTGATATACTAAAAGTAGCGAAATAAAAAAGGAGTACAAGAGATTATGAAAAAACAAAAGAAAAGAGTAGGGGGGGGGGGGGGGATGAAATATATAAATTAAAAACAAAAAACAGAAATTTTGGCGAAGGCAAGAGACATAAAAAAGCTA
>CALVZW010000053.1 GCA_944372675.1 uncultured Clostridia bacterium | reverse complement strand
CCGCTTATTTCTCCATTTACAACTGTAATTGTATATAATCTTCCTACAGTTAATTTTGGCATTGTAATATTAACATTTGTTGTATCCGCCGTCAATTTGTAAACAAATACTTGCGATTCACCACTTATTACTAATAACATATCTTTTGCACTTACTATATTAAAGTTAGTCTTCAAACTAAATTTAGGAATATGAAAATCCAAGTTAAATTGATATCTACCTTCTGAAACATTACTAATACTATAGGTAATTGTTCCTTCGCTTTCGTTTGTAATTGTTATATCAGCAATCCCATTTTCACTTTTTGAACTTAACTTATTATTAAATGATAAAAATATTTCTTCATTAGTATTCAAATTAGTAATTGATTTTAATCCGCCAATTGAATTGCTTTGAAAAGTAGAATTTAAAATTATTGACCCGCTTGTTGTAGGAACATAAGCCTTCAAAACTTTTGCTCCATCAACTGATAAATAGGAATCCATGATAGCATCACCTTGTTCCGATATAGAAAATTGTGCTAATTGATAATCTTGAGCAAGAGCATTTAAATCTAAATGCAAAGCAACTCTTACTCCGTGTGCTGCAATATTGGCAACTGGAGTATTTTCACGATAACCCGTTTGATGAATACTTCTTGCGTGTGCTGGGAAAGAGTCATTATAATCTCCCAAAGCAGACCTTAACCAACATATTTGTCCAGTTACTCTATCAAATGAATTAAGTTCCCACAATCCAGTTCTTACGTCAGTATTAGAAGATGGACCTTCTTGTGTCATCCAATGATATAGGTTTGCATCTGCACTATTAATATCGTTATCATAAATATAATAAATCATTTTATCATTATCATATAATCTTCCAGTATCCTTCAAAAGTGCATTTTCATTACTGCCAAATCCAGTATGTAAAGTTTCAAATGCACTTGGTACCCATAATTTATCTTCATATATATTTTCTACTTCTCCTTGCCATATAGGATTTTTAGTGCTGTAACCATCCATCCCGTTACAAATCGAAAAAAATGAAAAATCTTCATAGCAATGTCCACTCGCACCGATACCAGAATCTTTATAAATATTTAAATCACCATTACATGAAGTTTGATAATAACTACTTTGCCAATACCCCGGTAAATTTGATGGAGTAACTACATATTGATTTAATTTAGTATATTCATTTTGCATTTCATTATAAGTAGGAATTACAACTTTATCTCTTAAATAACTTTGACTATAATTCGCTTCGTATCTATATGTTTTCCCATTATTTTCATCTATGGTAGTTTCATTAGGATTAAATTGTGAATCGATGTACTCATCTACCATATACAATGTTAAAACATCTCTATCCTTACTTACACTACGATATACTACTTGCCAATATTGTTCTGCAGCAGAGTTTAAATCTGAATTCGTATTTGTTGTATCGCTTAATAATTTTAAAACAATTTGAGCATTGCCTTTTGCAGTTTGAGACCAGCTTGTTTGATCACCATACTTACCAAAATCTCTTGCAGTCAAATAAGTTACACTATTATCAGTTGAAATAGTTTTATTTCCCCATACATTTTCATCATTGATAATTTTTAACAATTCATATAAAACATCTACATTAACACTATTAGGATTATCTGCATATTGACTATTTGTAAATAAAGGTTTAGTTCCACTATTAATCGTGTTTGTTGTTGAATCCGTACTTCCACCTATAACCACCATCGGTGCTTTATTAAAATATGTTTGCCCTAAACTACCATCTAACAAAGGTCCGCCTGCTTGTGTAAAATTATTCTTTGCAATCATACTCGGTTGAAAAGTTAATACTAACAAAAACGCAAAAAGCATTACCCACATAAAAAGTTTGGATAACTTGTTTTTAGCATTCATATGAAATTTATATATATTAGTACCATTATTTAATAAATCATTTGTTTTTTTCATAATATCACCTTTTGTATTGATCGCACTTTTTTCTCTAGCAATTATACCTTCAGCAATATTATGTGCGTTTTTTGTTTTAACTATTTTTTTATTATAAAGTATTTTGTCAGTTAATTCATCTTTAAAATAAGATTTTTGTAATTTTATATCACCAAATTTATGCCTATGTTTATTGTTATAAATTTTTAAATTTTTATTCATAGGCATTTCATTAATTTGATTGTTACCACTATATGTTGTATTACTATTGTTTACATTTTGAGTAGATAGATAACTATCTACCCCCCCCCCCCCCTATCTTTTTCTTAAATTTTAACATTTTAATTCACTCGCTCCTTATCTTGTTATAATAAATACTAACATATAAAGCATAATTTATCAAGCAAATTTATACCCTTATTTAACATTTTTAAAAAAATATTTCATTAAATAGTTTTTTTAATTATAACTATATAAGTAATTAAATATTTATATTTTTTAAACAAATTTACTTGCTTATATTTTAAAATAATCAATTTTTTACAATAACATTTGATAATGTGTTTAAATAAAAAAGTTAATATAACTTTAATTAGTTGATATTAACTTTTTCATTTTATTTGACTATTCAGTAGTTTTAGTTTTTATTGTTTTGTTTGTTGTAGTTTCTTTCGCTTTTGTTGATTGTTTACTAACTGTATCACCCGCTGGCATATTAGTAATTGTTTCGGTTACACTTGTTAAAAGTCCTGCAACATTTTGTATTTCACTAGGAACAATTATTTTCGTTGCATTTCCATTTGCAAGTGCTTTTAATGCCTCGAAGCCTTGTAGTGTGATGTATGCACTATCTGCTTTTGCATTGACAATCATTTGTATTGCTTCCGCTTGACCTTGTGCTTCATTAATATACGCAACTCTTTGTGCTTCAGCATTCAAAATTGCTGCTTCTTTTTCTGCTTCGGCTTTAAGAATTTGTGCTTGCTTGTCTGCTTCTGCTCGAAGAATTTTACTTTGCTTTTCACCTTCGGCTACAAGTATGTTTGATTTCTTTTCACCTTCAGCACGCAAAATTGCTTCTCTTCTTTCTCTTTCAGCACGCATTTGCTTTTCCATTGCGTCTTGAATATCTCTTGGAGGTAAAATGTTTTTTAGTTCAACACGATTTACCTTTATGCCCCAAGGGTCTGTCGCTTCATCTAATATTTGTCGCATTTTTGTGTTAACAGTATCACGACTTGTTAAAGTTTCGTCAAGTTCAAGTTCACCAACAATATTTCTTAAAGTAGTTGCTGTTAAATTTTCAATAGCACTCATAGGTCTATCAACCCCATAAGTGTACATTTTAGGGTCTGTAATTTGAAAATATACAACTGTATCTATTTGCATTGTAACATTGTCTTTAGTAATAACTGGTTGCGGTTTAAAATCGGCTACCATTTCTTTTAAATTTATTGGTTTGCTTGGTCTATCAATAAATGGAATAATAAATCTTACCCCAGTTTGAAGTGTTCTTGAATATTTCCCCAATCTTTCAACAACAACTGCTGTGGATTGTCTAATTACTTTTACACTTGCCATCAAAATAACAAGTATAATAACTCCTAAAACCAAAAATATAATTCCTACTGCACTCATTTTTTTCTCCTTTAATTTTTTATTATATTGATTATACTTTTTTAATAGTTATATTAAATGTTAAATTACTATAAAAATTATTTATATACTTTAATAACATTTAAAATTTAAAATTAATTCTTTTTTTCTTCGTTTTCTTCTTTCTTTTCTTCTGAATTTTCTACTTTTTCTTCATTAGCATTTTCTTCTTTATTTTTTTTAGTAGATTTAGTTGTTTTTTTGTTTTCTTCTTCTTGCTTTTGCTCAGTAGAAATACCTTCAACAACTGCTTTAACAATCATTTTATTACCATCAACTTTAACAACTTCAACTTCAGTATCCTTTTCAAGTTTACTACCGTTTTCAGTTGTCGCATTCCATACAACGCCGTTAAACTTTACAGTACCAAAATTTTCATTTTCACCTACCGGCGTCAATAATTTTGCTTTCTTACCAACAAAAGCATCAACATTAGTTTTTTCATCACTTTTTAATAATAGTTTTCGACATATTTGTCTTACAAAAATTATTAACACAGCAGAAATTACAATGAACACGCCAAGTTGCCATACCCAGTTGATTCCATCAATAGCGGACATAATTAATGCTACAAGTCCAGCAACAGCAAACCAAATTGATGTTAAATCCCAAGTGAAAAATTCAACAATTAAACTTACTGCGATTACTGCTAACCATACCCAAATCATTTCCATATTTTTTTCTCCTAAATTAATAAATCTTATAATTATTATAATATAATAAACTAAAGAAAATGTCAAGTTTTTACAACAAATATTTAAAAAATTAATTTTTTCTCTAAACATTATAAATAAAACATTTTTAAAATATTAATCAATATTTTTGTTCAACAATAGTCTTTTCATATTATTTTAATTACATTTATTTCGTTTTGTACTAATACACACAACAAAAAAAATCATAACAACTTTTTATTTATCGTTATGATTTTAAATATATAAACTATAATTGCAATTTTTTTTACTAAATTACTATTCTATTATTACCATTGTATGAACTCAGCGTATAATTAATGGTAGTATTTTTAAATGTATCAATTTGAATTTCTTTTCCGTTTAATGTTATGTTGTCTGCTCCATTTTCAGCAACTTTTACATTTGATAAATAACTTGTTACAAATCTTATACTATATTGCCCCGCTTTATAGCCATCAATGAAATCCAAATTTATTGTGGCATTACCTTGTACATATAGTTGATATTTCATTTGCCCATCTTTGTAGACATATACAAAATAATTTTGATTGTTATAATTCGTACAATTTAATGTTAATGTTAATTTTTTTGTTTCATATACAAAATAGTATATTAAATTGCCAGTACTTCCCTTTGGTATTGTCAAAGTATTAGTACTTGTCGCACCGCCTTGCGTTGTACTCCACCCTTTGTAATTATATTGATTGCCTACATTAGTTGGAGTGTTTACCGTTATTGTATTTGTTTCTATATTGTAACTTGCTGGATTTCCACTATCACTCCAATTAATCACTACCCCGTCTTTAACTATGTAATAAGTTATTGTGTAATTTATAGGTTGCCATTGTGCATAAAGTGTTGATATTTCCGTTAAATATTTGTTTTGCTCCGTTACAACAGCACCATTACTATTGATGTATTCTTCACCGCCAGTTGTTTGCGTATAAAACCCTTTAAATGTATACCCATTTCGTGTTGGCAATTCACCGCCACTTAATTGTATTTTTTGTGGCACCGATTGCACGACTTGAAGTTGTGTAACACTTCCATTAGTTCCCCCGTTAGCATCAAGAACAATATTAAAATCAATATATGGCACTTTCCATTGTGCAGTGAGTACTAAATTTTCAGTCAAGGTTATTTTATCATCAACATAATGATTAGTACCGCTTTCATCCATCCAACAATTAAATAACTTTCCGCTAGGGGCTGTAAACCCTATTTCAGTTGATGTGCCATTAGGCAATGTTGCTTGTGCTAAAGAAGTTTTAAGACCATAATATTTTAACACATCATTTCCAGTTCCATCACCTGCTTTGTATGTAATTGAATATTCTTCAATTGTTATTAAATATGGATATCCTGAATTATGATTAGAATCTATTTTCCAAACTCCACTTTGAT
Organism: uncultured Clostridia bacterium; assembly: GCA_944372675.1. Taxonomy (GTDB): domain Bacteria; phylum Bacillota; class Clostridia; order Christensenellales; family UBA1242; genus CAKVOD01. Next base: position 1,261 of record CALVZW010000053.1, on the reverse strand, counting down.
TGGTTTCAAAGTTATAAAAATCCAATGTATTACCCAGTGTTGATTTTAAAGTCGTTTCATCACAAGAAACTCCATCAGAATTGCTATTACTATTTACACAAGATGCCAAATAAAAACAATCCGTTATAACTGCACCCTCCGCACTTATTCCACCCCTTAGATCACGTGTAGATGAATTATTTCCAGCAATTATAGTGCCTAAATTATAGCATTTACTTATATTCCCCCCTTCCCCAGTTATTCCACCTGCATAACGAGTTCTTTCACCTGTAAACGCAGAAATTTTATTCTTATTATAACAATTAGTAATACTTGATGAATTCTCAGCATAGCCCACTATTCCACCTGCATAAGCCCTATTCTCATAAAGCGAATGTTTTGAAATAATTTCACTTTCATTGTAACAATTTTCTATTGAACTGTTATCAGAATAACCAACAATGCCACCAGTATAAACATCATGATAACTGTGTTTAAACACATTATTAACCGCCCCTTTACTATAACAATTAATAATATTTGATTTAGAAGCATTTCCAACTACTCCGCCAAAACTATCACAGTCTATTTCATCCAATTGCCATTCAACGCCTAGATTTTTTATAGTAGCACCACTTGTACAACCGAATAATCCTGCATATAAAAATGAATAGATAGAAGAACTTGATGACAAATTTGATGATAACTTTATAGTATAACCGGCGCCATCATAATTACCAGTAAACTGTGTTGTTGAATTCCCAATTGGATTCCAACTAGAACTACTATATGGTATATTTTGTGTTTGAATAAAACATTTACCCCAATAACCACTATTTTCTTCATTTGATAAAAACTCCAAGTCTGCCATAGTACTAATTTGATATGGGCTATCCGCAGAACCATCACCTTGTCTTGTTGCAACATCTGCAAATGTATTTAAGCCTTCAGCAATTAAATTATTGTTGTTTAGTAAGATTTTATTATTATTCACATTAGTAAAACATAGTACCACCACACCAATTACTAACATAAAAAGCCACGATAATAATATTACCGTAGATTTTAAGACGCTATAATTTGATTTTGCTTTAACGCCTATGTTTGTTGTTGATACTCTATTAATTATATTATGTTCTTTTTGTTTCAACAAATTTATATCTTGATTATTTAAATAGTTAAACTTGTGTTGCTCGTTCACAACACTTTTTCCTTTTTTGTTATTGGATATAGATAGTGAACTATCTAACTCCCCCCCCCTCCATTATTTTTTTTTTTTTTT
>CALVZW010000052.1 GCA_944372675.1 uncultured Clostridia bacterium | reverse complement strand
GTAGCAATCGGCATAGTAATATTTGTAACAACATTCATAACGCCACTAATAGTGGGCAAAAAAATAAAAATAGATATCTTTACAGTTTTGCTATCACTAACAATTGGCGGAGCATTGTTTGGAGCAGTTGGAATGATAATTGCCCCACCAATAACAGCAGTAATTTTATATACAATAAAAAATGCAATAAATAACAAAAAAATAGAAAACAATTCTACAACTTAAAAAGTCATCATCTTGCTAACAGTTCTAAAAAAAATTTTTAAATTAACCTATAAGTTTTGAAACTAGCGAAACTAAAAATAAAAGAGTATAAATAAGTGTAATTTAAAATACACTTTTTTTGTTGTATCATTATGTAGACATTATAATATTTTTTAAAAATTTTTGTTGTTCTTTTCTTAAATGTTCTAGTTGTTGAGTATTAAGTAAAAACTTTTGTAGATAATTGTTCTGTGTTTTGTTGTTTTAGTTATTATTTCTTTTTCTATGGCTATCATAAGTTAAATATTATAGTATTTTTTTGTAATTTACCTTTGATTAAATTTAGAAAGTTATGATTAAACAAAGATAATTGAAACTAACAAAAAAGTGTTTAAATTATAAAATCTATTTTTTAATAATATAATTACCACACCGAATTTAATCTTATATAGCAATATTATTAATTATCTATAAATTTTTCAAAATTTTAATATTTTCAATATAAATAATATAAATTTATGTTATAATGAAAATTATAAGGAGTTATATTATGGAAGTTCCTACTTATGAAGAATTTATGTTACCAGTTTTAATGGTGTTAAAAAATGGAAACAAAAAAGCAAAAAAGGATATATTTATTGCTGTTTCAAATGAAACAAATTTATCGGAAGAACAAAAAGAACATACTTTACCATCTCAAACAATGCCAACATATATTAATAGAATTGGATGGGCATTAACTTATTTAAAAAAAGCAGGATTAATTTCTTCTCCAGAAAGAGCAGTGTATCAAATAACAAATGAAGGTTTAAAGGTTTTAGATAACAAACCAGTTATTATAAATAATAAATTTTTAAGCCAATATTCTTCGTTTAACGATTTTAAAACACTTTCAGGGAATAGAAAAAGAGCAAACAAAGAAGCATTAAGTGAAGAATCTCCTGATGAAATTATGCAAACAACTTATGAAATTATAAAACAAAATATATGCGATGAATTACTAAACAAAATTTTAGAAAACTCACCATATTCTTTTGAAAAACTAGTTGTAGATTTAATCGTTTCGATGGGATATGGAGGAAATCAGGAAGACGCTGGTCAAGCCACAAAAAAATCTGGAGATGGCGGAATAGATGGTGTAATTAATGAAGATAAATTGGGGCTTGGTAAGATTTATCTTCAAGCTAAAAGATATGAACCTAGCCATTTTGTTGGTTCTCCAGAAATTCAAGCATTTATTGGAGCTCTACAAATTCAAGGAGCTAAAAAGGGAATATTTATTACAACTTCCGACTTTTCAAAACCTGCAATAGATTTATTATCTCGAAATTCGAATATTCCCGTTGCACTCATAAATGGAAAAAAACTTGTAGAATTAATGTATGAATATGATTTAGGTGTTTCGTCGGAAAAAATATATAAAATTAAAAAATTAGACACAGATTATTTTGAATCATTTTTTTAATAAAATCCTTACTTAGAAAAATTTTATTGTAAAATGATATTTAGGCGTATGCTTGTTATATAAGTGGTGTCGCTTTACTCCATCAAACAAGCACACACCTATAAACTAGATAAAGCAGACAAAAAGCGAAAGTGCAATTACAACGCACTTCCGCTTTTTGCTATTATATTACATTTATATTTTTTGTTTTTTTATTTACAAGATTTATTCGCTTTCAAATGAGTTTTCGTCAATAAGTTTGTCAACAAACTTTAACATATCTTCTTTTTTGTATTTATCCATATTGTCAAGCCACCAAATACCAAGTGATATGAACCCGCCCGTATAAAATTGTGAAACCACTTTTAACGGCACTGACATTTTAATATCTGTTTCTTGTAACAAATATTTAATTGCCCTTTCAATGCTTTCATAAAACATTTCTCGCAAAAAACCATTGTCATTGCTTTTCATCATATTTTTTAGTATTTTTGAATTTTCACTTATATAGTCAAAAGCAATTTCAGCAAGCATCATATATAATTCTTTTGTCGAATCAAATTCTTTGTTTTCAGTTGAACGCTTGTAAATGTCATCGCAAACTTCTTTAAACACATAACTAAATAAATCATATTTATCGCTAAAATGCTTGTAAAAAGTTGTCCTATGAACCATTGCCTTTTCGCAAATATCTAAAATACTAATTTTATCAAAACTTTCTTTGTTTAATAATTCAAGTAGTGCGTTTGATAATAGTTTTCTTGTTCTTTTTACTCTTAAATCTTCCTTGTTTTCCATAATCACTCCATCTACAAATTTAAAAAAATGTAGTTTATCTTACATCTATTTAATATTGTATTCTTAAAATTATTGCATTTCACTTTATTATATCATAAAATATCTACACATAGCAAGTTTATATACAAGTGTAGATTATTTTTAAAGGTGAAAAAATGAAATTTTTAGATAAATTAGCAAATTTTATCGTCAAAGGACGATGGTATTTTTTTGGCATATTTTTAGTACTTACAATTGCAAGTGCAGTATTAATGAATTATGTAGGCGTCAACTACGATTTGACAAAGTACTTGCCTAATGATAGTCCTACAAAAATTGCATTAAATGTTATGGAAGACGAATTTGGTGCAAGCGGAACTGCAAGTGTAATGATTGAAAATTGCACAATTGAGCAAGCAAACTCTTTACAACAAGCCATAACAGAAGTGGATGGCGTTGCTTCTGTAATTTTTGATAGTTTAAGTCCTAGTTATTATGACGGCACCAATGCCCTACTCAAAATATTTTTTGACACAGGCGATTACACAATCGAAACTGCGAATGCCATTACACAAATACGCAATGTGTGTAATGAATATGAAGTAGCAATGTCTGGCTCTGCTGTGGATGCAACAGTAAGTAGGAATGCCATAGGAAGCGAAATGATTATTATTTTACTCATTGCTATTGTAATTGTATTATTAATTCTTACCTTGACATCAAAAAGTTGGTTAGAACCAATAGTTTATTTAATAGTAATCGGCTGTGCAATTTTAATTAATATGGGTACAAATTTAATACTTGGCGAAATATCATTCATAACCGAATCAATTAGCGCAATAATGCTAATTGCACTTGAAATGGATTATTGCATAGTGCTTTGCAGTCGCTATCGTGAAGAACAAAAGAAAGGCCTATCCCCACTCCAAGCAATGACATCAGCATTATCAGGTTCATTTATGGCAATAATTGCTAGCAGTTGTACAGTTATGGCTGGATTAGTTGCTTTAATGTTTATGGACTTCACAATAGGCTTTGACATAGGCGCAGTGCTTGCAAAAGGTGTGTTTATTTCAATATTAGCGGTACTATTTTTTATGCCGTCTGTCATACTCATTTTCTCAAAACTCTTAAACAAAACAACGCACCGCAACTTTTTACCAAAAATGGATAAAATTGCAACATTTGCAAACAAAACAAAAGTAATTATACCAATTATATTTTTGTGTTTAATTGTAACAGGTGCAGTGTTACAATCAGGGGTACAATTTAGTTATGTAGCAAATTCAGGGCAACAAGGCAGTCAAGTTCAAGTTGAAAGTGCAAAAATTGAAGAACATTTTGGTATACAAAATTCGCTTGTCGTAATTGTCCCTAAAGGCGACACCGAAAAAGAAATGCAACTTTATAATGACATTATTAACATTGAAGTTGACGGAGAAAAATACATAAACTCACAAAGTGCAATAACTGACACAAGTCTTTATACTAAATTATATAAGGAAGATTTATCTTTGCAGTTTGGACTAGATGAAAACACCATAAATATGTTATTTGCACTTATGCAAACACAAAACGATTATATTTACACTATTGACTTATTAAACTTTTTACAAAATAACAAAACATTAATTGATTCAGCCTTTGGACAAAAAGAAAATGAATTAAATTCTTTAAAAAATTCATTTGCCGAATTAAATTATAATAACACAAGTATTTTTAGTTATTTAACCTTAGCACAAGCAAAAGAAGTTTACACTTTAAGTAATGAAACCATTATGGATAACATATTTGCTTCAATTTTACAAACAACACAAATTGAAAGCGAGCAAACACTACCAAACTATTTAATAATGTATGCTTTGTATCAAAACAATTTTGACGGCTACCAAGAAACCCTTTCACCAATTTTTGAAAGCCCTCTTCAACCTTTTAAATCACTCAATCAAAGCGAAATTATTAATAACTATTCATTACCTTTAGTTGCTGTTCAAAGCATATATGAAGCATTAAATTTAAATGATAACGATACAATTTTTGCCGTACAGTTAGTGGATATGTTAACTCAAAATATTAACGGAACAACAATTTTAGAAAGTGTTAAAACATCATTAAACGCAACAATACAAAGCGGAATAATTCAAATGCAAAACGCACAAAGTATGTTTTGTAGTGATAACTATGACAGAATGATTTTTAATTTAAATTTAGCAGTAGATGACGAAAAAGCAATATCATTTATTGAACAACTAAATTTAGTGCTTACACAATCAAGATACAATGAATACTATGTAGCAAACAACACAAGTAATTTAATTGACACACAAAACACTTTTAGTACCGATAGAATTAAAACCGACTTAATTACAATTTTTGCAATATTAGTAATAATATTATTAGCATTCCGTTCAATAAGTGTACCAATCATACTTGTTTTAACAATACAAGGAGCAATATGGTGCAATTTTGCAATATCAAATTTAGCAGGTGAAAGCATATTCTTTGTTTGCTATTTATTAGCAATGGCAATACAAATGGGTGCAACTATTGATTACGGAATATTGTTAACAGATAGGTATGTTAATTTTAGAAAAAAATATAATAAAGTAGAATCACTTAAAAAAGCGCTTAATACATCCATAACAACAATTTTAACATCAGGATTAATTTTAATATTAGCAGCCTTTACAATACATTTTGTATCAACTACCCCACTTATTAGCGAAATAGGACTACTAATAGGACGCGGTGCATTGATTAGTGTCATAGCCGTACTATTTGTCTTACCACAATTATTATTGCTATTTGACAAAGTAATTGAAAAAACAACTTGGAAAAAAACCTTTTACAAGGAAGCAACTGTTACAAACAACAAAGAAAATAAAGATACGATTGAAAATAATTTAAGCAACGAAACAAATAGTAATTTATTACAAAATAATTTAAACAATGAAAACAATGAATTGTTACAAACTAAGTTAGACAATGAAAGCAATGAATTGTTACAAACTAATAATGAATAAATTGTAAAATATAAATAAATCAATAAATAATAAAATTTAACAATAACAAATTAACTATAATTTAATAGAAATTGTTAATAAAAGAATAAAAAAAGCAATAAAAATAATTAATAACAAAACAAAATGATATTAAAAATGATTTTACATTGTTTAATAAAAAATAAAAAATGATTATTAATTTAAAAAAAAACTGTTAATAGTGCAAAATGATTATTAATTAGCATTTATTAATAGTTTTTTTATATAATTGTTAAAAAGAATATTATTATTAAATTAAAAATTAAAATTAAAACACAAAATAATTTGTATTTATCAATAAATATGATACAATGTAAAAAAGGTGAAAATATGTTTGGATATATTAACTGCGATGAAACACAACTTACCCCACAAGACCGCGATGTAATAGGTTCATTTTACTGCGGACTATGTATGGCATTAAAACAACATTTTGGAAACAAAGCCCGCATATTTACTAACATTGATTGCACATACGCATTTATGTTAATATCAAGTGTAAGCAACATAGAAATTGACATACAAAAAAAGCGATGTTTTTTACATCCATTAAGTAAGCGAAACATTGCTTATGTTGACAACGAATTATCACAAAAAATAGCAAGTGCGACAATCTTAATTTCTTATTACAAATTATTAGATGATTGCAAAGATGAAAAGCGAAATCTTACCAAAAAGACGATGCGTAGTATGTACAAAAAGATTGCTGAAAAGGCAAAAGCGAACTTACCAAATTTTGACACGACACTAGCAAAGATGCTAAATGCGACGCAAAAACTTGAAAAAGATACTGCAGATAATTTATTTGCACTTATGGACATATCGGGGCAAATATTAAGTGCAATGGCGTTAAACTGCGATGCTGAGCCGTTACAAAACTTATTTTACCACTTAGGGCAATTTGTATATTTTTTAGATGCTCTTGACGATTATGAAAAAGACATAAAAAAGAAACGCTACAATGCTTTATGCTATCATTTAGGCAATTTCACAACCAAAAAAGAACTATTAATTAACAAAAGCAATGAAATAAATGCTATATTTGAAAACTTATATCAAAATTTAAATGATGAATACAACAACCTAAAGCCTGAAGATGACTCCAACACAATTTTTGATAATCTCTTCACTTTAGGACTAAAAAAATGCTACAGGACAGTTTTATCTCAAAGGAACAACTAGTTCCTTTTTTTTTAGTTAATTTCTTATGTGTAGGGTGGGATTTTCCATCCCCCCTACGACCCCCTAGGACAAGGACAGGGTCCTTGCCTAAAGGTTTCTAAGGGAACGGGTAGTTCCCTTAGATAAAAAAACTTTTAACACAAACTACAAATAGAACACGCATTTTTGCTTAACCTTTGGACTTTTGCGGTAGCAAAAGACAAAGTTTTAAGTGTAAACGCAAAAAAACTTGGCTTTTCTTCCCAAAGGCTCCACAGGTCAAGGACCCTGTCCTTGCCTAAAGGTTCCTAAGGGAACGGGTAGTTCCCTTAGAAAAAAAAACGCC
>CALVZW010000051.1 GCA_944372675.1 uncultured Clostridia bacterium | reverse complement strand
TTGTAACCGAAGTTAACACTGTAACTGGTGCTTCATACAATATGAAACATTTTGTATGGCAATATGATGTTGATGGCGATAACACAATAACATTGTATCGCTACAAAGTTAATTCTGTTATGTGGTATGTTTTGGCTTTATGTTTAGTTGCAGTATTTGCTGTTGTTTTGCTTGTAGGTTATTATGTAAAAAAGAAAATTAATAAAAATAAAGCACAAACAGTTGATAATTTAAATGATAATATTGATAATAACCAAAATGTAAATTTAAATTAATTTTAATGTATTTATTATTTAGATGTAAAATATTAAAATTAAAAACGAGTAAAAATGTTATAACAATATTTAAAATAAAGTAATGGTTAAAATTTTATATAAAATGTATTTTAAGTATAAAAAATTAAACTTAATAGAATTTAACTTTTTGTTATAAAACAAATGATAATATTGTAATATTAAAAATAGTAAAGGTTTTGTTATAGTGATAAAATAAAAGGTGAAAAATGACAAGGGACGAAATACAAACAATAACAGATGAAATTAATGATAAGATGAAAAACATACAAAATCATTATAACATTGATGAAATAAAAAAAGAAATTGATTTGTTACAAACTCAAATGACAGAGCCTAATTTTTATGATGATTTAAAAAGGGCAAGTTCTGTAGGTAAAAAATTAAGACAAAATGAACAACTAATTGAAAATTTGGAAAGTTTACAAAAACAAGTTAATTCACTTAACGAATTAATGAGTACAGTAAATGATGAAGATTTTGCATTAATGCAAAAAGATATTGAAGAAGAAGTAAGTAATGTTGCTAAAAACATTAGGGAATTGTGGATAACAGCATTGCTTAGCGGTAAATACGATAAATGCAATGCCATATTAACTGTGCATAGCGGAGCAGGTGGAACGGAAGCAACAGATTGGGCGGATATGTTGTTTCGTATGTACAAACGATATTGTGAAAGACACGATTTTGATTTCAATATTATTGATATACAAGCAGGCGATACAACAGGGGTAAAAAGTGCAACTATCGAAATAAATGGTAATAATGCGTATGGATTTTTAAAATGTGAAAAAGGTGTTCATAGATTGGTTAGAATATCGCCATTTGATAGCAATGCCCGAAGACATACATCATTTGCAAGCGTTGAAGTAATCCCAGTTATTGAAAGCGGAGAACTTGAAATTAAAGATACCGATTTAAAAATTGATACTTATCGAGCAGGTGGTGCAGGTGGTCAGCACATAAACAAAACCGATTCAGCCGTGCGAATTAAACACATACCAACTGGAATCGTTGTGCAATGTCAAAACGAAAGGTCACAAATACAAAACAAAGCAACCGCTATGAAAATTTTGACCGCAAAACTTGCCGATTTAAAGGAAGAAGAAGAACAAAAAAAGATGTCAGCAATTCAAGGACAACTTAAAAAAATTGAATGGGGTAGTCAAATTAGGTCGTATGTTTTTCATCCTTATTCAATGGTTAAAGACCACCGAACAAATTATGAAACCGCTGATGTAAATGGCGTTATGGACGGAGATATTCAAGAATTTATTAATGAATATTTAGTAAAGGCTAACACGAAATAATTTGCATAATGTTGTTTTATGGTTAATTAAAAAAATAAATACAAAATTTAAAAATATAATTATTAAATATTATAATAATAAAAGATAAATAAAAATTTAATTATATTTATGCAAAGTGAAAATGCTTTTGTAATGAAATAAAAGAAAATTAATTTAGGAAAACTTATGACATATAACGAAAGAATGAATGAAAAATTAAAAGAACTAAAAAACAAAGAAAAAGTAATTATATTGGGCATTGAAAGTAGTTGTGATGAAACGAGTGTTTCAGTTGTCGAAAACGGACAAAAAGTGCTTAGCAATGTAGTATCAAGTCAAATAGATATACATAGTGAATATGGTGGAGTTGTGCCTGAAATAGCAAGCCGAAATCATATAGTAAACATTGATTATGTTTACAAACAAGCACTAGAAAAAGCACAAATTGACGCTAGCGAAATTGATGCTGTAGCGGTAACATATGGCCCAGGGCTTGTCGGGGCTTTGCTTGTTGGACTTAACTTTGCTAAAGGTTTAGCATATGGCTTAGATGTGCCATTAATTCCTGTAAATCATATAGCAGGGCATATCTGTGCAAATTTCATAGATTTTATCGATTTAAAACCGCCCTTTGTGTGCTTAATTGTAAGCGGTGGACATACAGCAATAGTTTTGCAAGAAAGTTATGTAACGCATAAGTTATATGGTTCAACACTAGATGATGCAGTTGGCGAAAGTTTTGATAAAGTCGCAAGAATAATGGGCTTAAAATATCCAGGGGGACCGCAAATAGATAAACTTGCAAAATTAGGACAAAATAATATTACTTTTTGTAAAGCACATACCTTTGAAAATCCGTATGATGTATCATATAGCGGATTAAAAACCGCAGTAATAAATTATATACATAATTGCGAGCAAAAAGGACAAGAAATAAATATGGCAGATGTATGTGCAAGTTTTGAAAGTCAAGCATTTGATGATTTAATACAAAAAACAATAAAAGCATCTAAAGAAAGCGGAGTAAATAAAATTGCACTAGCAGGCGGGGTTGCTGCTAATTCCTACTTAAGAGAAAATATGACAAAACTAGCAAAAAAAGAAAACATTGAAGTATATTATCCACGAATGGATTTGTGCGGTGATAACGCAGGAATGATTGCTTCAGCAGGTTTTTATAAATTAAAATATAGTGATTTTGAAGTAGATTTAAAATTGAACGCACAACCTACATTGCCATTAGATACAAAAAAATCATTTTTAGCATAAAAGCAATATAATTTGGTGGTTAAGGTTAAATAAATATAGAAAGAAAAATTAATTTATTAAATATAAATGATAAAGTAAATGCAACACCTAAAGAAATTATTAATGGGTGTTGCTTTTTTTAATAACAATAAAGAACAATAAATAAAGAGTTTTGATATATAACTTTATAAATATAATTACAATGGCTATAAATTAAATAAGTATAAATGTAATGTATATTTAATTTTGTTGACTTTTGTCGAAAATAATTGTATACTTAGCATAGAAAAATAGTCATTGCTCCTAATGTGTGCATTGCCCATTTTTTGAATACATAAGGAGGAAACAATGGACGGAGAGTTTCAAGATGAAACAATCGTTTGTCAAGACTGCGGAAAAGAATTTGTATTTACTGCAGGCGAACAGGCTTTCTACAAAGAGAAAGGACTTCAAAATAAGCCAAAAAGATGTCCAGAATGTAGACAGAAAAGAAAGCAAGCAAAAATTGCTAGACAAGAAGTTGGACAAACAGAACAACCAGCAAGCGATAAAGTAGAACAACCTAAAAGAGAATTTTAATAGTTTATAAACATTTGCTTATGCAAAAGTTTAGACTGTAAAAAAAACTGATAATATAAAAAAATATAATATGTAGACATCAATACATTTAATTGTATAAATTGTGTTTTATAAGTTATAAAATTGTATTTGTCTTTACACTAAACTTTTGCTTATGCAAAAGTTTTTAGGCTAAGGCTAAATTTGGCTAATTGTTGCCAAATTTATTTATATTACTTAATTACAATAATAATAAATACTTAAAATAATTGTTATTTGATGAGCAATTATGTTAAGTTTAAAGGGGATAAAATGTCAATTACTTGTTACGAAATGTTATTAAAAGGTTGCGATTTGCAAAAAGGTAGCATACTTTTTAATAAACATAAGTTAACAATGGCTAAATTTATTAAAGATATTGACACTTTAGCGGATTCTCTACATAATATGGGATTTAAAAAAGGCGATGTTTTAACAATTTATTTACCTACTTGTCCACAATCGTTGGAAGCATTTTATGCTTGTAGTAAACTTGGAATAGTAGCCAATATTGTGCATCCACTATTGCCTATTGAAAAATTAAAAGAGAATTTGGAAGCAACAAAATCTAAAGGGTTGATGTACTATGATATATTAGTCAAAAATCATAAAGTGTTAAATAGTTTAAACCAAATTTTAATAAATTGTTCAGTATCTAATTATTTGGTATTTAGAAAATTATTTTATTATTTATTTGCTAGGTCGAAATACAAAACCAATCAAGAAAGCATACATTATTCAAAACTAATAAAACGAAATAAATTTTACGATGAGTTAGGCGTTGAAGGAAAAGGGTATAACATTGCTTGCACAATGCACAGCGGTGGAACAAGTGGACAACCAAAAATTATAAAACTTTCAAATAGGGCATTAAATAATTTAAGTACTGCATTAGAAAAAATGTATACACGCAAAGAAAGAAATCATGAGTATGGGCTTGTTGTATTGCCAATGTTTCACGCATATGGTTTAGGCGTGGCAGTTCATACCTGTTTAACAAATGGTTACAGTTTAATTTTAATGCCAAAATTTCAACCTAAAAAAATGAATAATTATGTTAAATATCATAATGTAACTTTCATAGCAGGTGTTCCTATTATGTTTAGGAAAATGCTTTCGTATAAAAATTTTTATGGAAAACATTTGAGAAAATTGCGTGATTTATGGTGTGGTGGTGACATACTAAACGAAACATTTGTTGAACACATTGACACAATTCTTGAAAAATACAATTCACCAGCAAGATTAATGCGTGGATATGGGTTGACGGAAGTTTCCAGTGTGTGTGCTGTTAACACTTTAAATAATTACAAAAAAAATAGTTGTGGCAAACCTATTCCAAACACAAAAATAGAAATTTGGGATGATAATGAAGATAAATTAAAAAATAATACCATTGGTGAAATTGTTATAGAATCACCATCAATGATGACGGGTTATTTAGATAAAGAAAATGGACAAGGATTTGTAGTTAAAAATAAGAAAAAATATATAAAAACTGGTGATTTAGGGTATTTGGATGAAGATGGTTTTCTATTTGTTGTTGATAGAAAGAAGCGTTCAATTAAGATTTCGGCTGTCAATGTATTTCCGTCGGAGATAGAAAATACTGTTAAAGAATTGCCATATATTGAAGAAGTTTGTGCAGTTCCTTATCATTATAATGAAAAAACATACATAAGATTGTATGTATCTACAAACAATTCACAACTAAATAAGAATAAGGTTAATAAAGAAATTTTAGAGCATTGTCAAAAGAAATTAATTAAGTATTCTATACCTAGAGAAATAGTTATATTAGATAATTTACCTAGAACTAATATGGGCAAAATAGATTATAAAACATTACAAAATATCGGGAGTTATGATGACAAATAGTATTGAAAATAATTCTGTTGTAGAATTATCAAACACAAAAAATATACTCCAAAATAATGGTTCAGTTAGCGATAATAAAAATGCAAAATCTGTGCAAGAAGAAACAAAACGAATAAAAAGCATTGACCGATTTCGTGGCTTTTGTGTCTTTGCAATGCTTATATTTCAATTTTTAAAAAATTTTGAGAATTTAGGGTTCTTATCAAGATTAGCAGACCATAGCACTGAAACTGGTATTGTTATTTTACCAGGTATGACTTTAGCAGATATTATTGCACCAGCGTTTATTTTTGCAATAGGTATGACTTTCGCTTTGTCATTTAAAAAGTGGGAAAGGTTATATGGAACAAAAAACGCTATTATACATTATTTTGAGAGAGCATTATCTATAATTGGTGTAGGTACATTTTTGTATTTGTGTAATCAAATATTAGCATCTTTTGATGACTACACTTTGAATGGTTTTGATTGGGCAGTGTTTGCTGTGTCAATCGTGGCATTGATTGGACTTGCTATGAGATTAATTGGTTTAGTCCCTAAATTTAGTAGTAAATATAGAATTATTGCGGAGCAGGTGTTCTATATCGCGTTATCAATATTGGGTATAATGAATATAGTTATCACTTTCATTGATTATGTAAATATAGTTAATAATGCTAATGCTATCCGCTTTGGGTATTGGGTAACATTGCAAGGTATAGGATTTGCAATACTAGTTGCATTCCCATTCGTCAAGGCTAAATCTTGGGTTAAATTTTTAGGGGCTAGCATCATATTTATAGCATTTACAATTTATCATCAAATAGGTGACAATAAAATTTTGCTTGATGAAATAGTGCACGGCGGTGTTGTTGGCGGTTTTGGTTGGGGTGCAATGCTAATCTTTGATATGTTTATCGCTGATTTGTATTTTGAATGTAAGTATGATTCATTGATAGCATCTGCTTTCTTCTTTGCTGTCGGCGTATTCCTAATACAATGGTTGGGTGTAATAAATATGGGAAGTTGTAGCCCGACATTCATTTTAGTCAGTGTTGGATTAAGCGGTGTTTTATTCTATTGCTTTGATATGCTTGACAAATACCATAAAACAAAATTTGACCCACTTGTATGGTGGGGCAAAAATCCTATTATAATGTTTTTAGTCGAGTTCTTTGTTTTAGGGTCGTATGGGGAAATTATAATACCTATGGCTAATTTAGCAACTTGCCCTTGGTGGCTTGCTGGTATTCAAGGAATAGTAGCAGTTGTTGCTTTAACAGCATTTACTTATTGGTTGTCTCGGTCAAAGAAAACAATAAGTTTGTAAATATTATTAAATTTTACATTAACAAAAGGAGTTATTATGCAAAAAGATAATATTAATGATGTGCAAGTTGAAAAAAATGAAAATGCCACCGAAATTAATAATTCACTTGCACAAAAAGAAGAAAAACAATTAAGGAAAGAAAGCAACGACAACGCTGGAAATACAAGAATTTTATCAATTGATAGATTTCGTGGAATATGTATGTTTGCAGTAATATGTTCATTTATGTTTGGAATATTTCCTGCTTTTGAGTTTTTAGCACCAGTTTTGGGACACGGAGCGGAAGGGTTCCAAATTTTGCCAGGTGTTTCATTTGCTGATTTGTTTGCTGCTATGTTCATTTTTGTAATTGGACTAACAATAGTTAAAAGTTTTAAATCAAGAGAAAGAAAGTATGGCACTCGTAAAGCGTATTGGCAATTAGCAATTAGATTTTTAGGACTTAT
>CALVZW010000050.1 GCA_944372675.1 uncultured Clostridia bacterium | reverse complement strand
TAGTGCAATCTACGGTAATACTGTTATCGTGGCTTTTTGTGTTTTTGCTAAGTGCAATGATAGTATATTTTACAAATGTCAATAATAACAATTTAATAAATTTACAAAATAATGTTGTCGCAGAAGGGGTAAATACTTTTGCAGATGAAAGTACAAGAAAGGGCGCTGGAACGAGTGGGGATCCATATCAAATAAGTACTATGGCTGACTTAGAGTTTTTATCAAATGAAGACAATAGCAGTTATTGGTCAGCAAGTTTTTTACAAACAAAAGACATACCATATACATCAAGCACTTGGTCGCCAATAGGGACTTCAAGTAGCAAATCTTTTTCAGGTAGTTATGATGGTGGTGGACATACTATAACTTTTAGTGAAAGCATATCATTATCATATAACAATGGTGGACTATTTAATTATGTTAAAGGTGTTTCTACTACAAATAAAGTTATTATAAAAAATTTGGGTGTTATTTGGGGTAATGGTGGGCTTAGTGCAGATTATGCTTTTGAATGTACTAGTGGTGGAATTATTGCAATTAGTACTGATACTAAGATTGAAAATTGTTGGGTTCAAGGCAAAGTTTCTTGTTTATCTTGGGCAGATTATAGGGAGTCAGGTTTATCATATGCAGGAGGTATTGTAGGGAAATCTAGTACAACAGAAATAATCAATTGTTATAATTTTGCGGAAATAAGCACCAATGGACAAGATGGGACTATGATGGGGCAAGGTTGTTCATATTCGGGTGGAATTGTTGGCGATACTGATGCTGAAACCGAAATTACAAATTGTTATAATGTCGGAGTTTTGTCCGTAGGTGGTTCATCATATACAAATAAATGGGGTATTGCTGGTGAAGCAACAATAAAAGATTGTTTTTATTCAACTGAATGTGGTGGAAGTGGCAACGGAACGGCGACTTCAAGTGAAAACTTAAAAAAGATAGAAACTTTTACGACAAATGGAGCAAATTGGGAGTTTGATACAGTTTGGGCAATAGATAAAACAGGTGTCATAAATAATGGATATCCTTATTTGCAGGTGTTTTATCCACCGCAAACAACAGCAGTAGTTACATTTAATGTTACTACTAATGTAAGTGCTATTTTAAATATAACTGATGAAAATGGCGAAAATTTACAACAAATATTTATATCACCAAAAACTGCACAATCTATTGAATTAGAACTTTCTTTAAAAGATTATGTTGTAGTAATTAGCACTTATTACACAACTAATATTAGTTTTGCTGATAGTAATGGTCAAGCGACTACAACAGCACCAAGTGGACAAACTTTAACAAAAAATATTTTGACTTTTACTGCTAGTCAAGATTTAATCATACGACTTAACTTGAATGGTTTTGTTGGTAATAATGGTATTGTTATCTAATAAAAAAGGTTATTAAAA
This sequence comes from uncultured Clostridia bacterium, assembly GCA_944372675.1. Lineage (GTDB taxonomy): Bacteria > Bacillota > Clostridia > Christensenellales > UBA1242 > CAKVOD01. The sequence goes on along the minus strand of CALVZW010000050.1, from coordinate 5,766 downwards.
ATTAAAATTTATTATTTATCAAATTTATTTTTTAAAAATTGTAGAAAAATACAAAATATAAAAAATAAAATATGACAATCATAGTATAGGCTATAAAAAGTTTATCTTTTGTTAGTGCTTTAATGTTAACTATGCTTGTTATATTTTTTTATTTATGATATAATATCTAAAATATTTTTTATTTAAATATGTTAATAAATTTTATTTTACTAAAACTTAAAAATTTATTACATATAAACAATGTTTAATTTATTGAAACTTTTATTTAGGTTGGGTGGTTGTTATGGCTTTTATTAAGCATTCAAGCGATTTTATCGAGAATTCAAAAACTGAAATTGATAATATTTTTATCAATGATTATTTACCTTATGCTCCTAGCGATTTTGTTAAGGTATATATTTATTGCAATTATATTTCTAACTCAAGTGATTCGCCAGATAATAATTTAGATAAAATTTGTAAAATTTTAAATATGAGTGAACTTGATGTTATGAATGCACTTAAATATTGGGAAAATGAAGGGCTTTTAAAACTTTACGGCGACCCTGTACAAGTTATGCTATATCCGCTAAAAAGTGCTATTTCTAATGACCACAAATGGAATAAATCAAAATATGAAGAATTTAATTTGATTATTCAAGACATAACAAAAAGACAAATTTTGCCTAATGAGTTTAATTCCTATTATACGGCAATGGAAACTTTAAAAATTGAGATACCTGCTTTTATTATGATAGTAAAATTTTGTGTCAACCAAAAGGGCGAAAATGTTTCATATAGTTATATTAATACAGTAGCAAAAAATTGGGCAGATGAGGGTGCAAGAACTGCTGAAGAAGTAAACAATAAAATTAAAGAGTTTGAAGATGCAGTTGATAACATAAATGAAGTTATTAAGGCACTTAAATCAAAACGCAAGGCTACTTTTGAAGATAGACAGTTTTACAAAAAATGGACGGAAGAACTTGAATTTAAGCACGAAGTTATTTTATATGTGGCAAAGTCAATTAAAGTTAGTCCAACAATTTACAAACTTGATGCAAAACTTTTAAACTATTATGAACTTAAACTTTATGATATTAAAGAAATTGCAGGCTTTGAAGCGGAAAGAGATACTGTAATTAAATTAGCAAGTAAAGTTACAAAGGCATTAGGGCTTTACTATGACAACCTTGAACCTGTCATTTTTAGTTACATACAACCTTGGCTTTCTAAAGGATACGATGAAGAAACTTTGCTTGTTATTGCAAATAATTGCTTTAAAAATACCATTAGAACATTAGAAGGTATGAATAATTACATTAACAAATTTTATGCTCGCGGTATTGTATCGCTACAAAGTTTAAATCAAGAAATTGAAAATTCGCTTAAAGTTGACAGCATTATAAAACAAATATTGCAAGAGTGCGGACTTGTGAGAAATGTCAATTCGTGGGATAGAGATTTTTACCGCACTTGGACATATAGTTGGTTAATGAGTGATGAATTAATTATTTACGGGGCAAGTTTAGCAAAAGATAAAGCACAACCAATGCAATATTTAAATAAAGTTTTGTCTGATTGGAAAGAAAAGGGAATAAACACAGTTGAAAAGGCAAAGGAAGTAAGCGGAGAAAATAGCAAGACAACTAGCAAAACTTCAACAACTGCGACTAAAACAAATAAAAAGAATACCGCTATCATTCACCAAAGAGAATATACAAACGAAGAAGTTGGTACAATATTTAAAAATATAGATAGTTATTTATAAAATAAAGGTTTTAATTTTGTAAAATATTAAAAGTGATACAAAAATAAACATAACATTAACCTAAATAGTAAAAATTATTTATAAATAAGTAAATGGAGTAAAAAATGAATAAAATAGATATCGAAAGAAAAATATATAATTCTATTTTGCAAAGTCGACAAGATGCCGAGCATCAAGCAGATGTAAGATATTACAAAGCATTGCAAAATGCAGAGTTTGCAGAAATTGATAAGCAAATAAGGGCAACTATAATTGAAAAAGCAAAAACTGAGTTTGATGGTAAAAACTCAAAAAAAATTGATGAAAAAATAAAAGCCCTAAAAGAGCAAAGAGCCAAAATACTTGAAAAAATGAATATGACTTTAAATGATATTCGCCCGCAATATGCTTGTAAAATTTGTAATGATACAGGTTTTGTTGGTAATTCACGCTGTTCGTGTTTTCAAAATGCTGTGTCAAAAGAATTATTTAAATTTAGTAATCTTAGTGAAACAATGCGAAAAACTTTTGAAGATTTTGATACAAATATTTATGATGATAAAAAGTTTGGTGAAAAAATATTGTTATTAGCAAAACAAATTGTTGATAGCAAAGGGGCATATCGAGTACCAATAGTTTTGTTTAGAGGCGAAGTTGGGGCAGGTAAAACATTTTTGGTGGAGTGCATAAGCAATGAGTTATTAAATAAAAATGTTGCAGTGATTTTTATGCCCGCATTTGAACTTAGTCAAAAACTACTTGAATGGCATTTAGGAACACTTGAAGAAAAAAATGTTTTGCAACAAGCATTCATTGATTGTGATGTTCTTGTAATAGATGATTTAGGAACTGAACCGATTTATCAAAATGTATCAATTGAGTATTTGCAAAACATTATTGATATTAGAATAATGAAAAACAAATTAACTATTGTTACAACTAATCTTTTACCTGAAGCGTTTTTAGAAAGGTATGGCGACAGATTAGGGTCAAGATTATATATGAGTGATAACGCACTAAAACTAGAAATAAAAAATAGAGATTTAAGAAAAAAATAATTTAGTTTTAATATCTTTTAAATTTGAAATATGTTTTTTATAATAATTAGTAATTATTATTTATTGCTTTAATTTTAAGAAATCAATAAAATAAATAAAAATGCAATTATACTATTAATTAATATATATTAAGTATATAAAATTGAATACTTAGACATTTGTTTTACATAAAAAATTAAAAAAAAGTTTGTTAAAATTACAAAATAAAATATAAATAATTAAAAATGTAAAATAAAATTAACAACTAATATAAAATAAAAAAGCCAACTGTAATTGTTAACTTTACAATTATTTGTTGACTTTTTTTATTTTTTTATCGAATTGTTTAATTTTTAAACTTTTTTATTTTTCTAATTCGTTTTCAATAGCATATTTTTTTAATTCGCTTTCAATATTTTCACAAGTTAAAACTTCTTTTAAATTGTTTTTTAAGTTTTCTAGTTTTGCTTGATAGTTTTTATTTCTAGCATTCATAACTAAGTCAGCAACAGTATCACCGACTGCAATTATTCTCCAACTTTCAATGTTTGTTTTTTTGCTTCTTATTTCTTGAAGTGTTTTATCTAAATGTTTAAAAATTACTAATGCGTTATATGGTATTTCGGCATTGCTTTTGCTAAAATATTCAATCAATCTTTCTTTTTTAACTGGACTCATTGGTTTTGCTATTAAAAATGTTTGAAACTCTTTTTTGTTACAAATTGTTAAATTCACTGACATATTTTCTTCTCCATATTCAAATTATATCATACACATTTTGCTTTGTCAATATGACTTAAAAATTTTGTTTTTATGTTTAAAAACTCGTTTTATGTTTGCGTTTATTATAAAACACTATGAGTTTTTTTGCTATTTAATATAATTTATAGATAATTATTTAAAACTTGCAAAAAAATAGAAAAAATGTTTCATAAATTATTGAAAATTTGTTCTAATTATGTTATAATAAAGCAAGAAAAGGTGAAAAGATATGAGAACGGTCTTACATAGTGATTTAAACAATTTTTACGCATCGGTTGAATGCAAGCGAAATCCTTATTGGAAAGAGTATCCACTTTGTGTGTGTGGAAATCCGCGAGATAGACACGGCATAGTGCTTGCAAAAAATTACATAGCAAAGCATATGGGTATAACAACTGGTATGCCACTTTGGCAAGCAAGGCAAATTTGTCCTAATATTATTTGTGTAATAGCAAATTTTGATGAGTATCTTGATTATTCAAGGCGGGTGCGAAAGATATATGAAGATTACACCGATAGAATTGAGCCATTTGGTATAGATGAAGCGTGGCTTGATGTTACGGAAAGCAAAGCGCTTTTTGGTTCTGGGCAAGACATAGCGGACACGATAAGGGAACGAATAAAAAAAGAGATTGGAATTACTGCTTCGGTTGGTGTAAGTTACAACAAGATATTTGCTAAACTTGGTTCGGATATGAAAAAACCTGATGCAACTACAATTATTACGCAAGAAAACTTTAAATCAAAAATATGGCCGTTACCTGTTCAAGCATTACTATATGTTGGTAAAGCGACAACTAAAAAGGTGAATAAGTTGGGCATTGAAACGATAGGTGATTTAGCCAACAGTTCTGTTGAATATCTTGTTGAAAGGTTGGGCGTATGGGGCAAGTACTTGTGGGAGTTTGCAAATGGACTTGACAATTCGCCGGTTAAAAAACTTGGACAACACAGCATAATAAAATCGGTGGGCAACAGTATGACTGCACCAAAAGATATATTTGATTTGTCGCAAGCAAAAATTGTTATGACAATACTTTGCGAGAGTGTTTGTAGTCGTATGCGTAAATATGGTGTTGGCAAGGCATATACTGTATCGGTTTGGATGCGTGATAATGAGTTAGGTAGTTTTATGCGTCGTCATAAGTATTCAACTTGCATTAACAATTCATTTGATTTAATTAATAGGGCGATGGAGATATTATCACAATATTACAATTTTGCAAAGCCGTTACGCAGTTTAGGTGTTGCTGTTACTGATTTTGAACGCGACTTTGAACAGTTAAGTTTGTTCGACAGTAATGAGATTAGCAAGCAAAAGGAAGATATTGTTATTGAAAAAATTCGCAAAAAACACGGCTTTTCCGCAATTACTCGTGCTAATATTTTGCTAGAATCAAAGTTGATAGGTCTTGATATCGAAAATTCACACACCATTCACCCTTTGAGTTTCTTTCGTTAGTTTTGTTTTGGTGAGAGTGTGTGTGGAGTGTGTAGGACGGTGAGTGTGTAGGGGTGGGGTGTGTGTAGGGGGATTTCCCATCCCCCTACGACCCGCGAGTAGCAAGGACAGGGTCCTTGACCTGTGGAGCCTTTGGGATAGTAAAAGCCAAGTTAAGTGCGTTTGCACTTTAAACTTTTGTCTTTTGCTCTCGCAAAAGTCCAAAGGTTAGACAAAGGTTATTGTTCTATTTGTACTTTGTGCTAGGCGGTGGTGAGAGTGTAGGGTGGGATTTTCCATTCCCCCTACGACCCGCTAGGACAAGGAAAATCTTCCTTGACCTGTGGAGCCTTTGGGTGTAAAAGCCAAATTTTGTGCGTTTACACTTAAAACTTTTGTCTTTTGCTACTCGCAAAAGTTCAAAGGTTAGGCAAAGATTATTATTCTATTTGTAGTTGGTATGAATAAAAGATATTAGAAAAAGTGAAGTTAGTAGGGTTTTGTGTTTAGTGATTGTACCTATGAGTTTTAAAAAGAACATAAATTAGTAATAAAATAATTTTTATTATTAATTTTTGCGATAGCAAAAATAAAAATAATAATAAAAGTTTTTAAGTACTAAGTAAATTTTATGTGCTTACCAAACTCCACAGGTCAAGGGCAATGCTCTTGTCCTAGGGGGTCGTAGGGGGGATGGAAAATCCCACCCTACACACAAAAGGGGATGGGAAATCCCGCCTGCAAAACAAGGGAACGGGTAGTTCCCTTAGATAAAACAAACTTTAAGTACTAACTAT